>NZ_JAKJSN010000031.1:0-70605 GCF_050337005.1 Photobacterium japonica
CCCTATGCCTCCTTACCCCCGTCCCCTGAACTGGCGGATATCACCCACCCCACCATGGCGGCCGCGGCAGATGAACGCTTATGGTTTGTTATGCCAGCACATTGGCCGCACGGTGCTCCTTGACTGCCGCTCATGTATAAACTGAAAGCCGAGTTCGGTAAATGGGCATTAAAAGTGGGCATAAAAAAACGCCCGCAGATGCGGGCGTTTTCAATGCGCTAAGGGGTTACTGATAGTGAGGCTTATAGGCCCGCGTCAGCAAACACCTTACTCACGATGTCCTGTGCTTCTTGTTCGATCAACGCAAGGTGATCTTTACCTTTGAAGCTCTCACAGTAAATCTTGTAGATGTCTTCCGTGCCTGATGGACGTGCCGCAAACCAACCGTTCGCTGTCGTCACTTTCAAGCCACCGATTGCCGCGCCGTTACCCGGTGCATGCGTCAAACGTGCCGTGATCGGATCGCCAGCCAGCGTTTCTGCCGCCACCATTTCTGGGGACAGTTTGCTCAGGATCGCTTTTTGCTCACCGTTTGCCACCGCTTGCAGACGGTTGTACTCAGACGCACCGTGTTTCGCGGCCAACTCGTCATAGTACTGCTGCGGGTTCTTACCGGTGACAGCCGTAATTTCAGCCGCTAGCAAGCAAAGCAGAATACCGTCTTTGTCGGTAGACCACGGTGTGCCGTCCATGCGAAGGAACGATGCCCCTGCACTTTCTTCACCACCAAAGCCCAGCTCACCGCTGTACAGACCATCCACAAACCACTTAAAGCCAACAGGCACTTCGCACAGCTCACGACCCAAATCCGCCACAACGCGGTCAATCAGGGCGCTGGATACCAAGGTTTTCCCAACGGCAACCTGCTGGCGCCACTCTGGGCGATGACGGTAAAGGTAATCAATACATACCGCCAAGTAGTGGTTCGGATTCATCAGACCCGCAGGGGTCACGATGCCGTGACGATCGTAATCCGGATCGTTACCAAACGCTAAGTCGTAGTTGTCTTTGTGTGCCAACAAGCCCGCCATCGCATAAGGCGATGAACAGTCCATACGCACCACACCGTCTTTGTCTAGCGACATAAAACGGAATGACGGATCAATCGATTCATCCACCAGCGTAAGATCAAGGCCATAATGGGCCGCAATATGACGCCAGTATTCAATGCCCGATCCACCCAGTGGATCCACACCGATCTTCAGGTTAGCTTGCTGAATAGCCGCCATGTCAATCACGTTAACCAGGTCGTCCACATACGGGGCCACCAACTCACGCTCTTCAACAAAATCGCTCGCCAACGCGTCAGCAATGGAAACACGCTTCACATCCACCAAACCGGCTGCGATGATCGCATTCGCACGGCTTTCGATCGCTGTCGTCAGCGCACCTTCAGCCGGGCCACCGTGAACAGGGTTGTACTTAATACCGCCGTCCTGTGGTGGGTTATGTGATGGCGTGATCACGATACCATCGGCTTTCGCCTCATTGGCAATGTTATGACATAGAATGGCATGGGAGATCCCAGGGGTTGGCGTGTAGCCTCGGCCCGTCTGGATCACCACATGTACACCATTTGCCACTAACACTTCTAACGTAGAAGTGAATGCAGGCTCTGACAATGCGTGTGTATCTTTACCCAAGAAAAGTGGCCCCGTGACACCATTGGCAGCGCGCACTTCGGCAACGGCTTGAGCAATCGCCCAAATATGGTGCTGGTTGAACGTCCCTTTATCCGCCGTACCACGGTGACCCGAGGTACCGAACGCCACTTGTTGCTGGAGATCTTCCGCATCAGGTTCAATTAAAAAGTAATTAGCCACTAACGCTGGAATATTATACATATCTTCTTGCTGAGCACGCTGCCCCGCACGAGGATGAATCGCCATTAACCTGTCCTTGTATGAAGTTAGGCAAAACGCCTATTTAGATTTCACCGCAAACTTTTTCAATGATGTCTGAACCGAAGTGCATCTTAACCATCAATTGTTCGATCATCTGACGTTTACGATCTGTATTCGTATTAGTAATGACCCAAAACGGGGTTTCAGGAATTGACTTCGGCTTTGTCGTTTTACCACTGGCTAACAGCGTTTCTGCACTCTCGGCAAAATAAACGCGTGTACGCCCTTTGATGGCAGCCGCTTCTGTAAAGCCTTGCGGATCGATACGATAAAGCGAGGACAACACCAACATAAAGCGACCAATCGCTTTTTCTTGTGCGGCAAATTCATCCGAGATCAACAGTGAACGCATTTCTTTCACGCGATCGGTATGAACAACATTGCCCGCATCTTTGCTAACCACGATCCCTTTCGGACGTACCGGCAGCACAACATCTTGCGGCAATGTGCCGAACGTTTGATCTGGCATCATCAACAAGCGACGCAAAATATCAGATGCGCTCTCACCGATGTGTTGCGTTTGGCTGGCGATATAACGATATAGCTCGTCGTCTACCTCAATAGTCTTCATCGTAGTGTTCATTATCGTTCCGTTTAAAAATCACGGTGAGATTATAACGTGATCCGAAGGTATACTCTACGATAAAGCGTTAACAACAAGAGAAAATAGTCAGTGAATCTTCATTACCACGTCGAGGGAGAAGGCGATGCGATCGTGCTGATCCATGGCCTGTTTGGCAGCGCCGACAATCTGGGGTTACTCGCCAGATCGTTGAAAGATAACTACAAAGTGATCAGTGTGGATCTGCGTAATCATGGTCGATCCCCGCACAGCGAGACCTTTTCCTATCAAGCGATGGCACAGGATGTGCTGCAAGTGATAGATCATCTTGATCTGCCACGCTTCTCGCTAATTGGTCATTCTATGGGCGGTAAAGTCGCCATGGCTCTCACCGCCCTCGCCGCACCACGTATCCGCCATCTGTTAGTGCTGGATATCGCCCCTGTTGCTTATCACGAACACCGCCATGAAAATGTGTTTGCCGGCCTGCAAGCGGTCAACCAACACAGCGTCAATAAGCGCAGCGAAGCCGATCAGTACCTTGCTCAGCATGTGATGGATCCGGGTGTGCGCCAGTTTCTGCTCAAATCTTTCACCAAAATGCCGGAAGGCCATTACGCTTGGCGATTCAATGTTGAAGGCTTAATTGCCAACTACGCGACCATCATGGGGTGGCCTGAGATCCCCGCTTTTCATGGCAACACCTTGTTCATGAAAGGCCAGCTCTCCGACTACCTGCTGCCAGCGCACCGCAAGGCTATTCAACGCCAGTTTCCTACCGCCAAAGCGCACCAGGTGGCGAATACGGGACATTGGCTGCACGCAGAAAAGCCGGAGACGGTCAATCGTATCATTTTGAACTTCTTACAGACGGCTTAACGTTAACAGGCTGGTATTGTCTGTGCTATAGTCGCGCCTAGCTCAGTGTTAACACAGGCCGTAGGGAGACGCACATGTTGTACGAGCATATGGACTTGCTGGAATCCATCGGATTGGATTTATTGTTTGCCGCTATTTTTTTCTTTATCGGTATGGCCATCCGTGATGTCCTCAAGCAAGGCAATGTCCCCCCTTTTGGTCGAAAGATTGTCTGGCTCGTCCTCTTTCTTGGCTGCGCGGGCTTTATCACCAAAGGGGTGATCCAGATAAGCTGGGAAGGTGCTGGCCTAGGGTAATGGGTTGGATGGCTTCATCTGAAACCAACTCCTCTCTGTTAACGCTGAAACCAATTTTTTCTTATGTTCATTACGCGTATGCGCATAAGATGCTTGGGCTTGCTCCAAGCGAGACATTCTGTCTATCGTTAACACTTACGTTAACGGTCAACAATTAATACGGGTAATTTCTACTATGGCGAGTGTAGGACTCTTCTTTGGTAGCGACACAGGTAACACTGAAGCCGTCGCTAAAATGATCCAGAAACAGCTGGGCGACAAGCTGGTTGAAGTCAAAGATATTGCAAAAAGCAGTAAAGAAGATATCGATAACTTTGACCTGTTGCTACTGGGTATCCCTACTTGGTATTACGGTGAAGCACAGTGTGACTGGGATGATTTCTTCCCTGAACTAGAAAACGTCGACTTCTCTACCAAGCTAGTGGCTATCTTCGGCTGTGGCGATCAGGAAGACTACGCAGAATACTTCTGTGATGCGATGGGCACCGTACGTGACATCGTTGAAGGTCGCGGTGCGACTATCGTCGGTCACTTCTCAACAGAAGGTTTTGAGTTTGAAGCGTCAAAAGCCTTGGTTGATGACAACCACTTCATTGGTCTGTGCGTCGATGAAGATCGCCAGCCTGAACTCACCGCTGCGCGCGTTGAAAAATGGGTAAACCAGATTTACGACGAAATGTGTCTGGCTGAACTGGCTGACTAAGCACACCGAATATTGCACGCCAGGCCTCATACCTGGCGTTTTTTTTACCCTTATTCGAAGTGAGTACGATTAGCATTTTTATTCCACCTTTGTAACGTTCACGGCGTTGCAACAAGTCCTATCGTTCACCACGCCGCCTCGATAACCGTCATAAAAAACAGACATCAACAGGGAAACCCCCAGCCCACCTCTCACTCTTACGCATTGCAATCTTCAATAACGACGCATTCTGGCTAAAAATAATGACGGTATGCCGACAGCCCCCCCCATCAAGCTGACGCATACATATTTACAACACCTGCATAACAAAAAGAAAAGTTAGATATCAGCAAGATTGACCTGTTTTATGGTTTATTGTTACCTTGTCGTCACTTATAATGTGGAAAGAAGAGAAAGACTACCGCATCATGTGGGTGCGGCTAGCCAATAGGAAACTCGAATGTCAGATAATAATCACGCACTCAAACAAGCAGGCCTAAAGGTGACGCTTCCACGTCTTAAAATTCTGGAAGTTCTCCAGCAACCTGACTGCCAACACATCAGTGCTGAAGATCTTTACAAAAAGCTCATTGATATCGGTGAAGAAATTGGCTTGGCGACAGTATATCGTGTACTTAACCAATTTGATGATGCAGGTATTGTTACCCGTCACCACTTTGAAGGGGGTAAATCGGTTTTTGAACTGGCCACCCAACATCACCACGACCACCTTGTGTGTCTTGATTGTGGCAAAGTGATTGAATTTTCAGATGACGTGATTGAAAGTCGCCAAAAAGAAATTGCCGCTAGCTTCAATGTTCGCCTGACCAACCACAGCTTGTACCTGTACGGGCATTGCATAGAAGGCAACTGCAGCGAAGACGAATCGTTGCACGATCGCAAATAATCCGCCTTCAAAATAACGGGGAATCCTCTCGCTCATCATTCCCGGTTTGATTTTCAGTGATTATATTGCAAAAAAAACCAGCCTATCGGCTGGTTTTTTTATTGGCTTTCATTGGCAAATACGGCTTATTCGCCGATTTTCGCCCATGTGTCACGCAGGCCAACAGTACGGTTAAATACCAAGGCATCAGCGGTTGAATCTTTGTTATCCACGCAGAAGTAACCCATACGCTCAAACTGGTAAGCCTTCTCTGCTTCTGCTGATACCAATGCAGGCTCAACAAAACCGTTCATCACGGTCAATGATTCAGGGTTGATCACAGAAACGAAATCTTCTGCCGCACCTGGGTTAGCCACGGTGAACAAACGATCGTACAGACGGATTTCAGCCGGAATACCCTGCTCTGCAGATACCCAGTGGATCACGCCCTTCACTTTACGGCCGTCCGTTGGGTTTTGGCCCAAGGTTTCATTGTCGTAAGAACAGAAGATTGTCGTGATATTGCCTTCTGCATCTTTCTCGATACGTTCTGCTTTAATCACGTATGCGCCACGTAGACGCACTTCTTTACCCAGCACCAAGCGCTTGTACTTCTTGTTGCCTTCTTCACGGAAGTCTTCACGTTCAATGTACACTTCACGCGTAAACGGCACCTGACGCGCACCCATTTCAGGCTTGTTTGGGTGGTTCGCAATGTTCAACATTTCTGCTTCACCGGTGAAGTTTTCAATCACAACTTTAACCGGATCAAGCACTGCCATTGCACGTGGTGCATTTTCGTTCAGATCGTCACGAATACACGATTCTAGTGAGCTGATTTCGATGGTGTTGTCTTGCTTAGTCACACCAATACGCTTACAGAATTCACGCATAGAGGCCGGGGTGAAACCACGGCGACGCAAACCAGAAATCGTCGGCATACGTGGGTCATCCCAACCAGACACCAATTTCTCAGTCACAAGTTGGTTAAGCTTACGCTTAGACATCACGGTGTATTCCAGGTTCAGACGGCTAAACTCGTACTGATGCGGCTGGCAATCAATGGTGATGTTTTCCAGTACCCAATCATACAGACGACGGTTGTCCATAAATTCAAGGGTACAGATAGAGTGCGTAATACCTTCTAGCGCATCAGAAATACAATGCGTGAAGTCGTACATTGGGTAAATGCACCACTTGTCGCCAGTCTGATGGTGGCTCGCAAAACGTACACGGTAAAGCACAGGATCGCGCATTACCATGAATGGCGATGCCATATCAATTTTCGCACGAAGGCACATCTTGCCTTCTTCAATTTCACCATTCTTCATTTTGTCGAACAGTGTAATGTTCTCTTCTACGCTACGATCGCGGTAAGGGCTGTGCTTACCCGCTTCGGTTAGCGTACCGCGGTACTCGCGCATTTGCTCTGGACTTAGCTCATCAACGTACGCTAAGCCTTTATTAATTAATTCAATAGCAAACCCGTGCAGCTTATCGAAGTAGTTTGATGAATAACAAATCTCACCGCTCCACTCGAAGCCCAACCAGTTAACATCGTTCTTAATAGACTCAACGTACTCGATGTCTTCTTTCTCAGGGTTCGTGTCGTCGAAACGTAAGTTACATTGACCCTGATAGTCCTGAGCAATACCGAAGTTCAAACAAATAGATTTCGCATGGCCGATATGCAGGTAGCCATTTGGCTCTGGCGGGAATCGGGTATGTACGCTGGTATGTTTGCCACTGGCTAAATCCGCATCAATGATTTGACGGATAAAGTTTGATGGACGAGCTTCAGATTCACTCATCTAGTTACACCTCGTGTGCTGACAGGATTTTTAAGTCCTCTATCATCCATAAATCGGGGGCACTACTCAACAAATAGTATGCATTGTTTGTCGATATGGATAAAAAAACCCCGCAAAATGCGGGGCTGGAAATTATCGGCCTGTAAGAATGGCCTTCTTGATCACTGACTCACCGAGACTGACCCATAAAATGGTGCTCGGTGACCGTCAATTACAGCGTGATCACACGGCTGTAACGCTGACCGTTCGCGCTCACCGCACGCACTGACACCTTGCCAGATACAGCCGGTTTGGCTTTCGCGTTGTACGTTGACCAGCTGTTACCACCGTTGGTTGAGTACTGTAGCGGTAGACCCGGCATGCTCACGTTCATGTGCAATACGCCGTTTTCAATCTTCGCACCCGGTACCGGTACACGGTACTGGATCCCTGCCGCATCCAATTTCGCCAACTCACGCTGACCCAATAGGTTTGCAAAACGTGACCAATCGCTGTGTAACGCGATTTTGTTTACGTAATTTGTCTCTTGCGAGAACTCCAGACCTGGCTGGTAATCACGTTCCCAATCGCCTTTATGCCATGCACGCTCAGCAGCCGCCAATACGCGAGGGAAGACCATGAACTCATACTGTTCGTCAGTACGTACGGTTTCGCTCCATAGCTGTGCAGATAGGCCATGGAAGCCCTTACGTGGCGCTGCTTCACCTTTACTGGTGAAACCGTTACCGTCACGGTCTACCGATGTTTCCGCATTCTGAGGCAAGTTTTCTGGTGCAAACCCGAACATCTTACGTGTATCGGTCGCACGTGTTGCCCAGTAGTAACCGCGCTCTTCAGGATCCACTTCGTACGGCATATCCAGGTAAACGTAATCTGGGTTAGAGATGATCATGTCATACCCCTTTGCCGCCCAGTCGTACGCAGACGCACCGCCGCCCCAATATAGGGTATCCCAGAAGTTAACACGCACGTTGTCGGTCGCGAATGACTGTGCATCTTTCGAGTACTTCAGGCCATCCTGCCATGCTTGGAAATTCTCGATGCCTTTCGCTGCCACGACTTTACTGACTTTCTCAGCAAAGTAGCTTGGTAGGTGGCCGTAATCCGATACCACGCCCTTGGCAATGGCTTTCTGACACATTGGAGACTGTGCAAATGGCTTGTCTTGCTTAGACAGATCCAGATCGCCTTTCCAGTCCACTTTGTCAGCGGCATTCACGTCTTGGAAGCCTGCGCCCAATTTGATGTTTTTCGCTTCATCACCACCAAAGTGCCAGGTATTCAGTGGCATACCGACTGCACGGTGCATTGCAGCCACTTCAGAGATCACTTTGTCGACAAAGTTCAGCGACGAATCCATACATGGGTTGATAAAGCTGCGCTTATCGTAGAACTGTACGGTGGTCACGTTAGACGTATCTTGTGGATCCATCAGACGGTACTCGTTGGCGGCAGCCAAGTCGCCCGCTTCTGCCAGACGCTTGTAACGCGCTTCCATTGCCACAACCGCGGCACGTGAGTGTGCCGGCATGTCAATTTCAGGGATCACTTCAATACCACGTGCTTTCGCGTATTTCAGGATATCCAAGTAATCTTGTGTACTGTAGTAGCCAGAACCGAAGTTATCGCTCTCAGGGCCTGAACCTAGCTGAGGCAACAAACACGTTGTTTCAGACAGGTCATGACAACGCTTGCCACCGATATCCGTCAGCTCTGGCAAGCCAGGGATCTCGATACGCCATCCTTCATCATCCGTCAGGTGGAAATGCAGTTTGTTCATCTTGTACGCGGCCATTTGGTCTAGCGTACGAAGAATCGCGTCTTTTGAGTGGAAGTTACGGCCAACATCGACCATCACACCACGGTAGTCAAAGCGCGGTGCATCCACCACTTTCAACGTTGGGATCGTTTTGTCTGCGCCCGTACTCGCCAATGACATCAATGACTGCAAGCCATAGAAGGCACCGTCAGCATCATAACCCACGATCAACGTTGAACCATCGCGAACGTCAAGCTGGTAAGCACCAGAGACTTTGGTCTCTTTGCTAAAGCGGCTTGGGTCAAGGATCACTTCTACTGGGTATTGACCGTTGGTCTTGATGCCCAAGGTCGCCATACGGCTAACAGCCGCATCCAGCTTCTGAGCGGTCAGTGCTTTGTTTTCAATACGGATACCCTGTGCCAACGACACCGTGTTACCCGTTAACGTGGTGCTGAGTGGCGTAGGCACAATGGTACCGGCCAACGTTTCTGATGCAATCAGATCCACATCGCTGTTTTTCTCAAAACGCGACTGGGCTGTCGCCAGAATGTTGTTATCCGTTGGGGTACGCTTCCAGTTATCGCCATCAATTGGATCCAAGTAAGCCGATGGATCTTCATGATCAAGGCTTTCTAGTGTTTTTGGTGTCGAGTCACCGGCAATCACATAGGCACGCGGCATAAAGTCATTTTCAAACAACGTCCAGTATTCACCGATGTAAGGGATCACCACCTTTTCACCCGCCGCGAAGCCTTTGAACTTCTCGGTTGGCTCTAGGGTATGAAGGTCACCGGTAATGTGTGTGACTTTGAATTGATCATTCTGTACATCCAAAATCATACGGATGCTGTGGAAATAGATTTTCCAATCCGTATTGTCAACCGCTGGACCGTTGTTTGTCAGCGTCAGATTAATCACATCACACGATGCCCACTCAGCCTCTAGCTGGCGACATTCAAGGCCTTCATTGGCCCCGTGATTGGTGATGACTTTGTAGTTCACACCCAAGTTGGCCGCTAACGTATCAGCCACCTGCTGGTCCGTCATCACGGATGGACTTGGCGCGTTTGACGCACAGCCCGTTGCCACGAGGGCCACGACTGATGCCAATAAACTTAGCTTAAATGTTCTCACGAGTAACTCCTTTCCCGAATATCCTCAGCCAACATCAAAGATCTGTACTGAGGCAAAATAAAACATAAATAACAAACAAAACAATAATCTGAAACTGCAGACACAACTTATCGCCCTTTGATTCAAACAGCGTCTGAAAGGGGATAGCATTCCAATAAGAGTGTTGTAGTAACAGATGATTGTTCAGTCGAGGGGATCATCGGCCTTCGCGTGGAAGGCCGATGTATTACGATTAATTATTTAGCGTGAAATAATTAAGGCAGTTTTACTGAAGACAGGTCTTCTGATGGAGAGACTTTCTTCATTTCACCCGCTACGATTTCAGCCAGTGGGCCAAGAATCACCTGCAGATTGTTTGAACCTAGTTTAACCACACCCATCGCACCCAGTGCTTTCAGTGTTTTCTCGTCAGCTAGGCTGCTGTCTTTCAGAGTTAGACGTAGACGCGTGATACATGCATCAATGTTTTCTAGGTTAGATACGCCACCCAGAGCTTTGATGTATTGCTTCGCCAGTTCGCCCGTCTCTTTTGAGCCTTGAACGTCGCTCACTGTTTCGTCGTCATCTTCACGGCCAGGCGTCTTCAGGTTGAACTTCACAATCACCGTACGGAAGATGGTGTAGTAAAGACCGAAGAATACAAGACCTTGAACAATCAGCATGTACCAGTTAACCGCTAGTGGGTTACGCGTAGATAGAACCATATCTACTAGACCTGCCGAGAAACCGAAACCTGCAATCCACTGCATGCTTGCTGCGATGTAAACAGATAGACCTGCTAGCGCGGCGTGAAGCACGTATAGGCCAGGTGCTAGGAACATGAATGAGAATTCTAGTGGCTCAGTTACACCCGTGAAGAATGATGCGAAGCCCGCTGCGATCATGATAGAAGCAACTTTCTCTTTGTTCTCAGGCTTAGCGGTGTGGTAGATAGCCAATGCCGCACCTGGTAGACCGAACATCATGATTGGGAAGAAGCCCGCCTGGTACATACCTGTTACACCAACAGTTGCTGTACCTTCAGCGATAGACTTTGCGCCACCAAGGAAGTTAGGAATATCGTTAATGCCTGCTACATCGAACCAGAATACTGAGTTCAGTGCGTGGTGTAGACCGACAGGAATCAATAGACGGTTGAAGAATGCGTATAGACCCGCACCCATCTCGCCCATACCCTGGATGCCTTCACCGAATGTCACTAGGCCACCGTATACTGCAGGCCAGATGTACATCAGTACGAATGCAATGAAGATACCGGCGAAAGACATCATGATTGGTACTAGACGCTTACCAGAGAAGAATGATAGCGCCTTGTGCAGCTCAACGGTTGAGAAGCGGTTGTAAATTTCTGCAGCAACGATACCAACAAGGATACCGACAAACTGATTATTAATTTTACCGAATGCCGCAGGAACGTCTTTTAACTCGATACCTTGAATCTGTGAAACGGCACCTGGTGCTAGCAACGTGGTAACCACCAAGAAGCCAACAAAACCAGAAAGTGCAGCTGCACCGTCTTTGTCTTTTGACATACCGTACGCAACACCCACGGCGAAGAGTACAGACATGTTATCGATAATTGCCGCACCGGCTTTGATCAAAAAGGCTGCCAGTGCACTGTTTGCACCCCAACCTGTTGGATCGACCCAGTAGCCAATACCCATTAAAATTGCTGCTGCTGGTAGCGTTGCTACCGGCACCATCAGTGCTTTACCTACTTTTTGCATATATCCAAGAATGTTCACCCTATAGTTCCCCCTATGGTTTTCTTAGACGCGATGTGAGTTACTTTTTTTAGTTACTCGATTAAGTTATTTGCAGTTTAAGAAATTAATTTCGCCCCGCAAATTAAAAGGTCATCATTTGTGATCTTTATCACCTGTAAGGGCAATAAACAGGCGAATTTGCTAGCTCGATCATAAAACTTATTTTATTATCCAAAACAAAGGCGATAACACGCTAAGATTTTCCCGTATTTTAACTTGGAATGAGGTGTCACCGTGAGACTAATCCCACTCAATGAAGCTAAAGATGTAGGTTTGTGGTCTGCTCGCTATATTGCTGATCGTATTAATAAATTCGAGCCATCTGCCGAGCGTCCGTTCGTGCTAGGCTTGCCAACCGGTGGCACTCCGCTAGCAACCTACAAGCGCCTGATCGCGCTTTATCAAGCAGGTGAAGTAAGTTTCAAACACGTTGTGACTTTTAACATGGATGAGTACATCGGCATTCCTGCTGATCACCCAGAGTCATACCGCAGCTTCATGTACAACAACTTCTTCAATCACATTGATATTCAAGAAGAAAATATTAACCTTCTGAACGGTAATGCCGAAGATCACGCCACTGAATGCCAGCGCTACGAAGACAAAATTAAGTCTTACGGCCGCATCAATCTGTTCATGGGTGGCGTGGGTAACGATGGTCATATCGCATTCAACGAGCCAGCATCATCATTGGCTTCTCGTACGCGTATCAAAACGCTAACGGCTGATACGCGCATTGCGAACTCTCGCTTCTTCGATGGCGACATGAACCAAGTACCTAAGTACGCACTGACTATCGGTGTCGGTACACTGCTTGATTCTGAAGAGATCATGATCCTTGTAACAGGTCACAACAAAGCACAAGCGCTGGAAGCAGCGGTAGAAGGTTCTGTCAATCACCTATGGACAGTCTCTGCCCTACAACTTCACCCTAAATCACTGATCGTTTGTGATGAGCCTTCAACTCAAGAGCTCAAAGTGAAGACCGTTAAGTACTTCCAAGAACTTGAAGCTAACAATATTTCGCACCTGTAACGAAGGATTGATCCATGTACGCACTGACCAATTGCCGTATTTTTACCGGTAGCGATGTGCTGAATAACTACGCCGTCATCATTGACGGCGTAAACATTCATGCCGTCTGCCCTGTGGCAGAGCTACCTGCCGACATTGAAACACGTGACCTTGACGGTGCCAATCTGGTACCGGGCTTCATTGACCTACAGCTCAATGGCTGTGGTGGCGTGATGCTAAACGATGTAATCAATGCCGACACGATTCACACCATGCACCTGGCTAACCTGAAATCAGGTTGCACCAGCTTCCTGCCTACGCTGATCACCTCTTCTGACGAAGACATGAAAGCCGCGATTGTCGCACAGCGTGAGTACCAAGCGAAATACCAACATCATTCATTAGGTCTGCACCTTGAAGGTCCTTACCTAAACGTAATGAAAAAAGGCATTCACTCGGTTGATCACATCCGTCGTTCTGATGACACCATGATCAACACCATCTGTGAAAACGCTGATGTCGTGACAAAAGTGACACTGGCACCAGAGCTAAACCCACACGCACACATCGAGCAATTGGTTGAAGCGGGTATCGTGGTGTCTGCGGGCCACACGAACGCGACCTATGTAGAAGCACGTGCAGGCTTTGCTGCGGGTATCACGTTTACCACTCACCTATTCAATGCGATGACCCCCATTACAGGGCGTGAGCCGGGTATGGTGGGCGCGATTTATGATACGCCAGAGGTTTACACTGGGGTTATCGCGGACGGCTTCCATGTTGATTACGCCAACATCCGTATCGCTCAGCGCATAAAAGGTGACAAACTTATTTTGGTTACCGATGCAACTGCACCTGCAGGAGCGGACATGGATCACTTTATTTTTGTCGGTAAGAAAGTATATTACCGTGATGGTAAGTGTGTGGATGAAAATGGCACACTTGGTGGTTCGGCACTCACGATGATTGAAGCAGTTCAAAACAGTGTCGAACATGCAGGTATCGCCCTGGACGAAGCGATTCGTATGGCAACCCTTTATCCAGCTCGCGCCATTGGCGTGGACAAGACATTGGGAGCTATCAAAAAAGGCATGGTCGCTAACCTGGCTATTTTTGATCGTGACTACCATGTTCGGGCGACTGTTGTTAACGGCGAATACGAGCAAAATTAACTATGACTGGCGGACAAATTGGTAATGTAGATCTGGTAAAGCAGCTGAACAGTGCAGCGGTTTACCGGCTCATCGACTTGCAAGGCCCTATCTCACGTATTCAGGTTGCTGATGTGAGTCAGCTTGCGCCTGCAAGCGTTACTAAAATTACCCGCCAATTGCTTGAGCGCGGCCTGATCAAAGAGGTCGCGCAACAAGCATCTACCGGCGGTCGACGAGCGATCTCTCTGACCACAGAGTCGGCCCCGTTCCATTCGATAGCGATCCGTTTAGGACGTAACTACATCGAAATCACGCTCTATGATTTGAGCGGCAAATTCATCGCAGGCAACGCCCATCCTTTCAGTTATACCAGCCAACAAGTGTTGGTTGATGGTCTGCTTGAACATATTCGCCAATTTATTAGCGAAAACCAGCCCGCAATACGCGAACTCGTCGCCTTTGGCATTACGCTGCCTGGCTTGATCGACCCTGAAAAAGGGGTGGTCGAATACATGCCGACCATTGATGTCGATAACTTGCCACTGGCGGATATTATCTCCGATAAATACGGCGTGCCCTGTTTTGTCGGTAATGACGTGCGCGGCCTCGCATTGGCGGAACACTATTTTGGTGCTAGCCGCGACTGCAAAGACTCGATTTTAGTCAGTGTGCACAACGGTACCGGTGCCGGCATCATTGTGAACGGCCAAGTCTTCCTTGGCTTTAACCGCAATGTCGGTGAAATTGGCCACATCCAAATTGATCCACTCGGTGACAAATGTCAATGCGGTAACTTCGGCTGCCTTGAAACCGTCGCGGCCGATCCTGCCATTATTCACCACATTCAAGATCTGCTCGATCAAGGCTACCCAAGCAGCCTGCAAGATCTCGAGTCACTGACCATGCCCGCCATTTGTGACGCGGCCAATCACGGTGATGAATTAGCGACTCAAGCACTGATCAAAGTCGGCAATCAGCTCGGCAAAGCCTTGGCCATGACGATCAATTTATTCAACCCGCAAAAAATTGTTGTCGCCGGCAATATCACGCATGCCAAAGACGTGATTTTCCCTGCTATTCGCCGCTGTGTGGAAACCCAATCACTCTCAACGTTTAATAAAGATTTGCCAATTGTCGTGTCAGAGCTGTATACCCAGCCAACCATTGGCGCCTTTTCGATGATTAAACGTGCCATGCTCAACGGCGTCCTGCTGCAGCGTCTCTTAGAAGACTGATCTCGCAACAGCGATCATTTCCTTTACGCTAAGTCACTCAATTTGTAACAAATTCAAGGGGCATGTTCCAGACAGGAACATGCCCCTTATGCTATATTCCTGCCTCAATGCGCAGAGGTTCCCCCTCTTCACTTAGTAAAAGGATGTTAGCCAGCAATGGAACTTGTCTATATCATCGCCGCATTTTTGGCCGGCTTTCTTGCCCTTCGCTGCAAGCTCCCTCCCTTAGTGGGCTTTTTAGTAGCGGGCTTTGCCCTCAATACCGCCGGTTATCAATCCACAGAAACCTTGTCGACGCTGGCTGATCTCGGGGTCACCCTACTGCTGTTTTCCATCGGCCTGAAACTGGATATCCGTACCTTATTGGCCAAAGAGATCTGGGGCGGTGCCACGTTACACAATGTGTTAACCACCGGTTTGTTCACCTTAGCATTGTTGGTGCTCAAACAGTTGGGCATCGGCATGATGGCCGAGTTAGATATTAGCC
This sequence comes from Photobacterium japonica, assembly GCF_050337005.1. Taxonomy (NCBI): domain Bacteria; kingdom Pseudomonadati; phylum Pseudomonadota; class Gammaproteobacteria; order Vibrionales; family Vibrionaceae; genus Photobacterium; species Photobacterium japonica. The sequence goes on from NZ_JAKJSN010000031.1 coordinate 15,573, forward strand.
AATTAGCGTTGATGGGCTTTGCCCTGTCGTTTTCCAGTACTGTGTTTGCCATTAAAGCACTGCAAGAAAAAGGCGAATTAAACGCCACCTACGGCACCCTGGCCATTGGGATCTTGGTCATGCAAGATATCTTTGCCGTGTTATTCCTGACCATCTCCACCGGAAAAGTGCCTGAAGTTACCGCACTGGCCTTGTTTGCCCTTCCCCTATTGCGCCCTTCTTTGTTCCGTATTCTTGATCGCGCAGGCCACGGTGAAATGCTGGTGCTGTACGGTATTTTCTTGGCCTTGGTTGCCGGTTCAGGCTTGTTTGAAGCCGTTGGCATGAAGGCTGACTTAGGCGCGTTGATTGTCGGCATGATGCTGGCGGGTCACCCAAAAACCTCAGAAATGTCAAAATCACTCTTCAATTTGAAAGAGTTACTGCTAGTCTGCTTTTTCCTCAATATCGGCCTCTCGGAAACACCAACATTCGATGGCTTATTCATGGCGCTCATTTTGCTGGTACTGCTGCCGCTTAAAGGTATTCTCTACTACGTCATCTTCAACTTGTTCCGCTACCGTGTGCGTACGTCGCTGCTCGGCACGCTGACACTGTTTAACTACAGTGAGTTTGGTTTGATTGTCGGTGGCCTTGCCTACAATATGGGCTACTTACCCGGTAATTTCCTGGTCGCGATTGCCATTGCCGTCTCACTGTCGTTCCTAATTGCCGCCCCACTCAATAGTCTCGGGCATCGCTTGTATAAGGATGCATCCAAGTGGCTGAAAGAATTTGAGCCCGACCGCCTTAACGCCAACGATCGCCTGATTGACTTAGGTGACAAGAAAATTTTGATTTTAGGCATGGGGCGTATCGGCAGCGGCGCTTACGATGAACTGGTCAGCCGCTACGGTGAGCAAGTCATCGGCATTGAAACCCGCGAAGACTCCGTCGCTTTACACCGCGAACAAGGCCGCACAGTGATCCACGGCGATGCCACCGACCCCGACTTTTGGGCGCGCGTGATCTCAAAGCACAACACGCAGCTCATCTTGTTAGCCATGCCCCACAGCCAAGCCAACAGCTTCGCCCTTGAGCAAATCCGTGAACGCAACTACAAAGGGCAGATCGCGGCGATTGCTAAATACGATGATGATGAAGATGCGTTATATGCGCTGGGTGTGGATGCGGCCTTTAATATCTACCATGAGGCCGGTAGCGGATTTGCTCGCCATGTGTGTGATCACTTATCGCCCCCTATTAAACCCATCTAACGGATCTAAGCCCTCTAACAGACAGGCGCTTTATTTCTTTTTGCACTAACGGCAGCTTCGGCTGCCGTTTGTTTATCTGCGCAAAAAACCAACCTGATATGGAAAATATTCATTTAAAACACCTAAAACCGAATTTAGTTCACCATTAGGCCTTTTTGTGTATTGATTAGAGATTAACGGTTGCATTTCATTGTTGAATACGCAATTTTAACAAACAGGAAAGCGAACCGGTGTTGTGGCCAAGTTCTATCTGCTTCGAGCCTTTTTTAGCCACGCACATTCGCCGCCTGTTTGTGGAAAGTCATAATCATAATGTTGGGGTAGGAAGTATGTGTTCAGTATTTGGCATCTTAGACATCAAAGGTGATGCAACCGCCTTGCGCACTACCGCGCTGGAAATGTCGAAAAAAATGCGCCACCGTGGTCCAGATTGGTCCGGTATTTATTCTTCAGACAAAGCGATTTTGGTGCATGAGCGCCTTGCGATTGTCGATCTGAACAGTGGTGAACAACCATTGTATAACGCCGATAAAAGCCACGTACTCGCGGTAAACGGTGAGATCTACAATCACAAAGAACTCCGTGCTGAATGTGCGCCAGACTACCCGTTCCAGACAGAATCTGACTGTGAAATCATTCTCGCGCTGTACAAAGAAAAAGGCCCTGAGCTGCTGGATCACCTCAACGGGATCTTTGGGTTTATCCTATATGACGAGCAAGAAGATGCGTACCTGATCGGCCGTGACCACATTGGAATCATCCCGCTGTACCACGGCTACGACGAACACGGTAACTACTACGTGGCCTCAGAAATGAAAGCCTTGGTACCGGTATGTAAAAGCATCAGCGAATTCCCTCCGGGTCATTACTTGTGGAGTAAAGCTGGTGAACCCGTGCGTTATTACAAACGCGATTGGATGGAATTTGATACCGTTGCTGACGCAAAAACAGATAAAGTCGCACTCACTGATGCATTAGAAGGCGCGGTAAAACGCCAGCTGATGACGGATGTGCCTTATGGGGTGCTGCTGTCAGGTGGCTTGGATTCTTCTGTTATTTCCGCGATCACGAAAACATTCGCCGCGCGCCGTATTGAAGACGATGAGCAATCGCAAGCATGGTGGCCGACCCTGCACTCCTTTGCTGTGGGCTTAGAAGGGGCGCCGGATCTGAAAGCCGCGAAAAAAGTGGCCGATCATATTGGTACTGTACACCATGAACTGACCTACACGGTGCAGGAAGGGCTGGATGCCATCCGTGATGTGATTTACCACATTGAAACCTATGACGTGACCACCATTCGTGCTTCTACGCCGATGTATTTGATGTCACGTAAGATCCGCGCCATGGGGATCAAAATGGTCCTTTCCGGTGAAGGTGCCGATGAAGTCTTTGGGGGCTACCTGTACTTCCACAAAGCGCCAAACGCCAGAGAGTTCCACGAAGAAACCGTGCGTAAGCTACTGGCACTGAACATGTTTGACTGTGCCCGTGCCAACAAATCCATGGCAGCATGGGGCATTGAAGCGCGCGTTCCGTTCTTGGACAAAGAGTTCCTCGAAGTGGCCATGCGCCTGAACCCTGAAGACAAAATGTGTGGCAACGGCAAGATGGAGAAGCACATTCTGCGTGAATGTTTCGGTCATCATCTGCCTGAATCTGTGGCGTGGCGCCAAAAAGAGCAATTCTCTGACGGCGTGGGTTACAGCTGGATTGATTCTCTGAAAGAAGTCGCCGAAGCTAAAGTCTCTGAGCAACAATTGGAAACGGCCAAGTTCCGCTTCCCGTACAACACCCCAACGACAAAAGAAGCGTACGTTTACCGCGAAATCTTTGAGGAGTTATTCCCACTGGAAGATGCGGCGAAATGTGTACCGGGGGGGCCATCCATTGCCTGCTCAAGTGCCAAAGCCATTGAGTGGGATGAGAGTTTCAAAAACTGTGCGGACCCATCAGGCCGTGCTGTCGCAGCCGTCCATAACGAAGCCTATGTGGCGGAAAAATAACAATGCGACCCATTTTATAACCGTGTTCACGACGTGTAGACATGCACTCTGTTAAACAGAGGCAATAATAAAAGTACAGATTAAAAGTACTTGCATAACAACATCACTAACGACAAACAGCGAGGGCCTATCGGCACTCGCTGTTTTTTTTACTGCCATCTCAAACGGCTAACCGGTGTGGGTTAGAAGTAGAAACGGGTACCAAACACAAAGCGGGTAAAGCTGTCTTCTACCCCGTCTTTGCTCACATTGATGTCATCGGTGGAAATGTTGTAATTCACTTCTGCACTGATCGCCACATGCTTATTGATGAAATATTTCACACCACCGGATAGCTTAATGTTCAGGGCGGTGACATCTTCAACATCAAAGTCTAAGTCACCGTCATCACTCGATAAGTTCGCCAGCTGAGCGGCCGCCCCAAGGTAAGGCACCCAGTTAGAAGTGTTAGTGAAGTTATATTCGGTAAAACCACCAAACTGGAACTGCTGATTACTGTCACTCATGCTGACATCCAGCACCGCACCGATTTCCCAATCGTCGTAGATGAAATATCCGTATGAGGTATTCAACACAAACAAATAGTCATCGACATAATCGAGGTCGAGACTCCCCTGCAAGCCGAACTCTTGCGTCCCTTCAGGTAAATCCACCCCCGCCCATAATGCCGGGGTAAAAAAAGCACCCATTAATACTAAAGCCACTGCATTTTTCTTCATATTCTTCTCCACTTCCTTATTGATGTAGCAAAAATAAGCGTAGATGCGGAAAAGGTATTTTTCTAACTATTTGCAGGATAAATAATGGCTATTTTTCACTCATTGGTCACAGATAACGCAAAAAAGTACTCATCCTTACGTTGATGCACACCGCCACAAGCAAAAAAAAAGAGAGCCACAAGGGCTCTCTTTTCTCTGTATGGTTCAAGCATCGGCGAATTAACGCTCCCAGTATGCTTCTTCCAAGCTGTCTTCACGCTCTGGCAAACCACGCGATAGACGCGGTGAGTGCTGCGCCAATACTTCGTAACTTACACGGTTCGAGTACAGACAGATCTGAGAGAACGATGAGTAGGTCAAGAAATCAAACTGATGTTTGCTCGACTTTGGCACGTTCTCTTTGTGGTAGCGGTTCGCTGACATATCGTGCAGCAATGCTGACAACGCACCGTCGCCGGCACCGTTGGTGTTCTTGATACGCTCTGGACCACCCATGTATGGCGCAATGTGCGAGTACACCTTAATTGGCGTATCACAATCGGCTTTCAGCATTGGACGGCTGAATTCAAAACGGTTGAACTCAGGGATATCACCTGGCAACAAGTGCAGGCTCGTCTCACGCTTCGCGTCATCGTCAGTATAACCGGCGGTGTACAAGCCAACAGGGCCTGCAGTACACAATACCAAGTCAACCCACTCCAAGGTTTTCTCAGAAGCCATCAGCGGATCGGTTTCACCCGTCAGCGCTTCCGCTTCGTCTTCGTTCATCGCCACAACGGTCACGTGATCACGTAGGAAATCACACCACCACTGTGGGTCGTCTTCGATGACAAACTTCGTCCCTAAGGTCAATACCACAGGCACATCGTATTTTTTCGCGTATTCGATCGCTTTCATGGTCGCAGCAGGCATCGGATCGCCTTCTTTACAACGTACCAAGTACGCGGTAAGCACCAATGCCGATGCGTTTTCAAATACCGCTTCTGGAATGCTTGATGGATCAAGCTGGTTCATGCGACCTTCGTTGATGGCAAACGTACGTTCACCTTCTTTTGAGATCAGCGCAAAACAGCGACCAATCGGACCGTCTACCGCTTGCAGGTAGTTCATGTCCATACGGCTTGACGTGTTGCACAGGTAACGGTAAGCGTAGCTACCGATTTCGATGTCTTTACTCATCACACCCAGCAATACCGACTTATCATCCGCCAATACTGAGTAGTTGTGCAAGGTGTTACCGATAGTACCACCCGCAAACTCATGGCTGATCAGCGCGTTTTCTTTCAGCTCTTGGTACAGTGCTTCGGCTTTCTCATCAGTGATCACCAATGAGTGGCCTTTACTAAGCCCATAGCGCTCTAGAAATTCATCATCCACACAAGCTTCAATATCAACCAAGGTTTGATCAATACCCACAATGTGTGTGCGTGTTAGACGCTTTTCTTGTTTGGTTTGACTAAGAAGTGGATCGCGAGCATGTACAGGAAAGTAATGCTTGGATTTGCGTTGGCCGGGAAATTTCATGTCAATGCGCTATCTGTTGAGAAATTTTTGCGAATTCTATCACAGAATATAGAACAGAAAAGCAAAAGCTCTCACCGAAAACGAGAGCTTAAATGTAAAAATCACCGTCTATACCGAAAAAACGGTCAATTTGTCTCTATACCACAAACGCTTACCAGCCTTGGGTGTGTTGCTCGACTAACGCGGCCATCGCATCAATATGGGCGGGCGCATCATTCAAACATGGGATCAAACGGAAACGCTCACCGCCAGCCGCCAAGAAGACCGCTTTACATTCTTCCGCGATTTCTTCCAACGTTTCCAGGCAATCAACCGAGAAAGCCGGACAAATCACATCTAAGCGTTTCACGCCTTTCTCAGCCAACGCTTTAATCGTGCCTTCAGTATACGGTTTGAGCCACTCTTCACGACCAAAGATAGATTGGTAGCTCATGCTCATTTTTTCTCTTGGCATATCCAGCTTTTCAGCCAGTAAGGCCGTAGTGCCATTGCAATGTTCAGGGTACGGATCGCCGTTGTCTGCGTAGCGCTTCGGGATCCCATGGTATGAACACAGCAGATAATCGGCCTCGCCATGCTCCGCCCAAAACGTCGACACAGAACCGGCCAGTGCATCAATATAGCTGGGGTGATCAAAATACTGGTTCACAAAACGCAATTCAGGTATGTCTGCCTGAGACTTTAACACTTTAGCGACTTTATCAAACACCGCCGCCGTGGTGGTACGCGAATACTGCGGATACAACGGTAACACCAACACCTTGTCACACCCCTGTGCTTTTAACGCAGCCAGGCCAGAAGCAAGACTTGGATTACCGTAAGTCATCCCCAGCTCAACAGGTACATCCAGCATCTGAGCTAATTGCTGTTGCTGACGCTTGGAGTACACCATTAACGGTGAGCCTTCATCCATCCAGACCGATTGATACAGCTTGGCCACTTTGGGTGCGCGCACCGGTAAAATCACTCCGTGCAACAAAGGACACCACAGCCAGCGTGTCATGTCGACCACGCGATGATCATGCAAAAACTCAGACAAAAAACGTTTCACGCCCGCCGAAGTGGGCGCATCCGGGGTGCCTAAATTCACCAGTAATACGCCATATCGGGCGCTGGCTGTTGTCATTGTTGGGCTTTGTTCGCTCATAGCATCCTTCATACGTCAGCGGGCACAATGTTGTGCTTACTGTATCAGTTTCTTTTCAGTCAGTTATACCGGATTTCAAAGCATAACGATCATCGTCTCATCACGCCAGACATAAAAAAGCGGGGTGATCGTTTCCGATCACCCCGCTTTTGATGTTTGTCTAGCAGACTGGGAATTATGCCAGTGCTTCTTCTAGCTGAGCGCTTACCGCGGCAACAGGCTGAGTACCGTCAAACTTCAGGTACTGGGTGTTGCCTGCTTCTGCTTCTTTGCCGTAGTAAGCAATAAGCGGTGCAGTTTGAGTATGGTAAACCGTTAGACGTGCACGTACGGTTTCTTCTTTGTCATCTTCACGGATAACAAGATCTTCACCGGTTACGTCATCTTTGCCTTCAACCTTTGGTGGGTTGTAAACAGCGTGGTAAGTACGGCCAGATGCTAGGTGAGCACGACGGCCCGCCATACGCTCAACGATCACATCGTCAGCCACATCGAACTCGATCACGTAGTCAACATCAACGCCTACTTCTTTCAGGCCATCAGCCTGTGGGATAGTGCGAGGGAAACCGTCTAGTAGGAAGCCTTTAGCACAGTCCTCTTCAGCGATACGCTCTTTAACCAGACCTAGGATAATGTCGTCAGACACCAGCTGGCCCGCATCAATAACGGATTTTGCTTGTTTGCCTAGCTCTGTACCTGCTTTGATCGCAGCACGTAGCATGTCACCGGTTGAAATTTGTGGAATACCAAATTTCTCCATGATGAATTGTGCCTGAGTACCTTTACCTGCACCTGGAGCGCCCAGAAGAATGATGCGCATCTTGATCCCCTTAAATGTGAATGGTGTTTTCAACCATTTTTAAAAAATGGAAAATACACTGATTAGCGTTTAGTCGCAAGCCCGACACGGCTGTCATCATGCGGTCACTACGGGATTACACCTTGTATCAGCATACAATTAGAGCGAGCACGAAGGCGATTAGACCTTAGTCCTACCGCCTTCGTTTCATTGGCCTTATGCCAGCAGCTTGTTCACTGCCGCCAAGAACTGGGATGGATCATCCATCGCGCCTTTCTCAGCCAGCATTGCTTGACCCAATAGCATCTCTACCCAGCGACCGAACACTTCTTCGTCCGCTTCGTCTGCCATCTTCGTGATCAAGGCATGCTCAGGGTTCAGTTCCAAGATGTACTGCACTTCTGGTGCGTCATGACCAGCCGCTGCCAGCAATTTCGCCATTTGCGTGCCCATTTCGTTCTCATCCGTCACGACAACCGCAGGGGTGTCTTTCAACTTGAACGTGGTACGTACGTCTTTTACGCGGTCACCCAAGTACTGCTTAGTGCGATCCACGACAGATTTGAACGCTTCTTCGGTTTCTTTGTGCTTTTCTTTTTCAGCGTCGTCTTCAAACGCAGATAGGTCCAGATCCGCTTTCGTGATCGCCTGGAACGCTTTACCTTCAAACTCAGGCAGGTGACCCATTAGCCACTCATCAATGCGATCTTGCATCAGAATCACTTCAAGGCCCTTCGCGCGGAACTGCTCAAGGTGCGGGCTGTTTTTCGCGGCGGTGAAGCTGTCGGCGGTCAGGAAGTAAATCTTCTCTTGGCCGTCTTTCATGCGTGACACGTAATCGCTCAGCGATACCGTCTGCTCTAGCGTTTCAGCGTGGGTTGACGAGAAGCGCAATAGCTTGGCAATTTTCTCGCGGTTGGCAAAATCTTCTACTGGGCCTTCTTTTAGCACTTGGCCAAATTCATTCCACAGGGTCTGGTATTTTTCTGCATCATTGTTAGCCAAACGCTCCATCATGGTCAGCGCACGTTTGGTGCACGCTTTACGCAATGACTGAGTCACTTTGTTGTCTTGCAGAATTTCACGCGATACGTTCAATGGTAAATCGTTCGAGTCAATCAGGCCGCGCATGAAACGCAGGTAAGATGGCATGAACTGCTCAGCGTCATCCATGATAAACACGCGCTGCACGTACAGCTTCAAACCGTGCTTGCTGTCGCGGTTATACATGTCCCACGGCGCTTTTGACGGAATGTACAGCAGGCTGGTGTAGTCTTGTTTGCCTTCTACGCGGTTGTGGCTCCACGTCAGCGGCTCAGCAAAATCATGCGATACATGGTTGTAAAACTCTTTGTATTCTTCTTCGCTGATGTCTGACTTATTACGCGTCCACAAGGCTTGTGCTTTGTTGATTTGTTCCCACTTACGGCCAGTTTCTTTGCCTTCTTCATCACGCTCAATGGTCTGGATCTGCACCGGGATACCGATGTGATCGGAGTATTTACCGATGATGTCACGTAAGCGGTATTCGCTCAGGAATTCTTTGTCTTCGTCGCGCAGGTGCAGAATCACTTCGGTACCACGGCCGGCTTTCTCAATGTCTTCCACGGTGTAGTCACCTTCACCGGATGACTGCCAAGATACGGCTTGATCGGCAGGCACACCTGCCGCACGGGTGTTTACCGTTACAGAATCTGCCACGATAAACGCCGAGTAGAAGCCCACACCAAACTGACCAATCAACTGTGATTCTTTCGACTCATCTTCGTTCAGTTTTGCAAAGAAATCTTTGGTGCCGGATTTCGCGATGGTGCCAAGGTGCTCAATCACGTCGTCACGGCTCATACCGATGCCGTTATCCGAAATCGTTAGTGTGCCAGCCTGCTCATTGAAAGACAGTTTCACACCCAGCTCAGCATCGCTCTCGTACAGATCCGGCTGTGACAAGGCACGGAAGCGCAGCTTATCGGCCGCATCTGACGCATTTGAAATTAACTCACGCAGAAAAATCTCTTTATTTGAATAGAGAGAATGGATCATCAATTGAAGTAATTGCTTCACTTCAGACTGAAAGCCACGGGTTTCTTTATTGTTGTGGGTTTCTTGATCGTTATGGATTGTATGCTCGCTCATTTCAACTCCGAAACTGGACACTAAAACAGACAAGGAAAGACGTATAAAACAACGCCCCACAGCCCCTCCGGCTGTATTTCCTTTTTCATTACCCATAGAGATAAGGGCGAAGCAGGAAAATTCAACCTAAAAGCGACCTTTTATCTGCTTTATATTTTCTTTGCGCATTTTTAGATGTGCTTTTTGTTTTTTTATGTTCAGAGGGGATTCAGGCGAGGTGTGATACATATCACTAAGCTTAATGCCTGAAAGACGGACTTATGAATACAACCGAAACGAAATTCCTTATCGGTCAACGCTTTTTGTTTATCCCCCATGACAACAGCTTGATCGATCAATGTGAAGATGAAGAAATTACCCGACTTGGCAGCAATGAAAGCCGCGCTCTGAGCTTATTGATTGAAGCCCCCGGCGCCATTGTGACACGCACACGTCTGCACGACTACGTATGGCGAGAGCAAGGCTTTGAAGTGGATGATTCCAGCCTGACGCAGGCCATTTCAACGCTGCGTAAAGCACTAAAAGATGCCACTAAATCCCCTGAATTTATCAAAACCGTGCCTAAGCGCGGTTACCAGATGATTGCGCCCGTCGAGCCCATCACACCGCCGCCCGCCCCTGCATATAGTGCGACTAACCAGCATCGTGCGGCCGAAGACGGCTCCCATGCACCATCGATAACAGATAGCGAGGCCACACCGCAGGCAACGATGCTATCAGATGACGCTTCGTCAGCATCAACGGATGCCGCCTTTTCTCACGCTCATCACGCAGCACAGACACATCACCGCCCGACACACACAACCACGCCTTCACGCGAGGCTGGCCATGCTTGGCCGCGTCGGGCACAGTGGATAGGCACCAGTATCGTCTTACTGATCGCTCTGCTGCTACCGGTATGGGTAAACCAAAGCCTACCCCCGGTGTCTGCCGCTTTCACGCCAATAGAACACGTTGATGGTGTCCCCATATTGGTGCCCAACCATAACCCGGATCTCACGCCGTGGCAGCCGTTGATCACCCAATGTGTTAAACGCTACATCACCCATCACCCGGATGCCCTGCGCCCGGTAGAAGTGATTGCGACCGGCGGCCAGAACAGCCAGATTTGGCTCAACTATGTCCATACCAGCCAGCGTCCCAGTGAAAATGTCACATTACGTTTATTGACCAGTCAAAAGGACAACACCACGATATGTCAGTAACTTCTCACTCTCCGTCTAGGCCCAAAGGGCTTTGGCGTTACGCCGCCTTGATGGTGCTTGCGCTTTCTGTGTTACTGAGCGCCGGGATCTATTTTTCCGGGGATTATAAGCAGGCTCAGCTGTTAATGTCACAGGAATGGCAAACCCGCAGCACCAGCCACATTGAAGCCACCGAGCTCGATGATTTGGGCATGTTGCGTCGGGTCGATCAAAACAGCCATGTGGTGTATCTGCCGAATCACACGTATTCGCGGATCACACTGGTGCACCTGTTCAGCGATGAAGCACAGCCGCTCACGCTGCACATTTCGGAATCGGGGAAGTGGGACATCAGTGGCGGGTATTTGCTGACTGAACCGGTCGAATTTAAAGACATTACCTCAGGCCAGAATCAAGACTTTAAACCGGCACATTTGGCGATCATTAAACAGATCTACCGCATGGATGCCCAACAGAGCCGTCGCTTAGACGTGCTTAATAAAAAGGCCATTTTACTGACCAGCCTCACCTATGGCTCTAACATTTTGTACGCCCTATAAGGGCAAAAAAAATCCCCACACAGAACACCACTGTATGGGGATTTTACGATCAGCATGTCGTGATCAGTACAGTCGCTGTCGACCGGCTAGTGAATGCGACAATGTGGTGCCATCCACCAGCTCCAACTCCCCGCCGACCGGCACACCGTGCGCGATACGGGTAGCTGGGATGTCATACTCACTGCACAATTCAGCAATGTAATGGGCCGTAGCTTCCCCTTCCACCGTTGGGTTGGTGGCGAGGATCAGCTCACTCATGGATTCACTTTGCATACGAAATTCCAGTGTATCCAAGCCAATATCTGACGGACCGATACCATCAAGCGGCGACAAGTGTCCCATCAAAACAAAATAGCGCCCCGAAAACTGACCAGTGGACTCAACGGCCACAATGTCTGCCGGGCTTTCCACCACACAGATCTGACCGTTTTCCTGTCGGCGCGGATTGGCGCAAATCGCACACACGTCTTCTTCCGTAAACGTACGGCAATCACGGCAGTGACCAATATCCGTCATGGCTTTATTCAAGGCATCGGCCAGTTGCAAGCCGCCTTGTCGATTGCGCTGTAACAAATTGAAGGCCATCCGCTGGGCTGACTTGGGACCCACCCCAGGCAGACAACGTAAGGCCTCCATTAATTGTTCCAGTAAGTGACTGGTACGCATTAATTAGAATGGCATTTTAAAGCCAGCAGGCAAGTTCATGCCGCCAGTCACGCCTGCCATTTTTTCTTTCTGCGTTTCTTCGATACGACGCGCCGCATCGTTGAATGCTGCCGCGATCAGATCTTCTAGCATGTCTTTGTCGTCTTCCATCAAGCTTTCGTCGATGTCAACGCGACGTACACTGTGGCTGCCCGTCAGTGTCACTTTTACCAAGCCAGCACCAGACTCGCCAGTCACTTCCATGCTTGCGATCTCTTCCTGCATTTTCTGCATGCGATCTTGCATCTGCTGCGCTTGCTTCATCATGTTAGCCATACCGCCTTTACCAAACATATCTTCTCTCTCTGTGGTCTGGTTAATTTATAAGGGTCTTACGCTCTCTTCATCCAAGATAGCGGCAAAGCGCTGACAGATGAAGTTCACGTTCGGATCAGCCTGCAGACTTTGCTTAGCCTGATCCAATTTTTGTTGATAAAGCGCTTCTCGCCATTCAAGCGGCGAGCGCCCTTCATCACTCAATACGATCTGTAACGATACTGGCTCATGCAAACATGCCGCCAATGCCGTTTCAAGTTGTTCACGGGCTTTCGGGGTGTCTAAATGCTTTTGCGCCGGACGCAAATGCAATGTCACCGCGCTACCGTCACGGGTGAATGCAGAATTTAACGCCAACTGCTGCACCATACGGCCCACATCAAGCTGGGTCACCGAATCCGACCAACTATCCTGTTTTGCCGCTTCATTGACAAGCAATTTCACCATCTCAGGTGTCTTTTCATGCTCCAACGCCTGTTTCAGCTTGGTTGGCGCGACGACCTGCGGCGTCTCATTTTCTTGCGGCGCAACGGTCGGTCGCCACTGGTATTCTTCCGGTGTATCTGACGCATCAGACACAGGAAGATCTACACCCGAGGTGTCCGGTACCGACATCGCATGTGGCGTCATCGACGCTGGCCCACTTTGCTTATTAGCAATGCGGTCTAACACATTGGTTGCGACTTTTTTCGCCCGTACCGGTTCAGCCTTTTTTCCGTGCGGTGATTCACTGCCGTCACGTTTACTCTGGCTACGTAACTTATTACGTGCCGCTAACAACCCGGAGGCTGCTGACGGTGCAGCAGGTTGTGATGCTGGTTGAACGACCGGCTGCAATGGCACAGACGGTGATTGCGCTCGCGGGGCGTCATCATTCTGCAGATACACCGCCTGCTGTGCGGGTACCGTTTGAGCCGGCATACCGTGCGTCTGTGGCGCGGGTTGCCCCATCGTAGATTGATCGACGTACGGTTGCTGTACCGGTGCCTGCTGCATGTGCTGGATCGGCGGCAACATGGCCGATGGCTGTTGAGACGGACCCTGAGACGGCTGCTGCATCTGTGCTTTCAAGGCTTGTACGCGTTCAATACCTTGTGGTGCAGCAGTGCTTACCGGCGCGCTTGGCGCTGACGGGTTCATCGACTGACTAGCTGGCTGAACTGCTGGTACCGCGATGGCTTGCGGTGCCATCGCCGAGACAGACACCGGACGGAATGCCAGCATACGCAGCAAAACCATCTCTAAGCCGGTACGGCCATCAGGGGCAAACGCCAAATCCTGACGCCCTTGCAACGCGATTTGATAACACAGTTGAATTTCTTGCGGTGACACCGCTTGGCTGAGCGTCATAATACGCTCAGCATCCGGCGCACTTTCATCCAACGACGCTGGCAAGGCTTGGTGCATCGCCACACGGTGCAACTGTGAGGCAAGTTCACGCAACAAGCTGTCCCATTCCACGCCAATGCCCGCTAATTCTTCCAAGCACGCCATGGCAGGCTGCGCATCGCCTTGGGCAACCGCTTCCAGCAAATACAGGGCTTGCTCGGTATTTAATGTCCCCAACATGGTCGAGACAGCGTCAACCTGTACCTGACCATTGCCTAACGCAATGGCTTGGTCGGTCAGGCTCAATGCATCACGCATACTGCCTTCGGCCGCACGGGCCAACAAGCTTAATGCACGGGCATCAAACGCCACTTGCTCTTGTGTCAGCACATGCTCAAGTTGGGTTTGGATTTGGACATTATCCAAATGTTTAAGATGAAACTGCAAACAACGCGACAAAATGGTCACGGGCAGTTTCTGAGGATCCGTGGTCGCCAGAATAAACTTCACATATTCCGGTGGCTCTTCGAGCGTTTTCAGCAAGGCATTAAAACTGTGACGAGAGAGCATGTGCACTTCGTCAATCAGGTAAACCTTGAAACGCCCTCGCGCAGGCTTGTATTGAACGTTATCAAGCAGATCGCGGGTATCTTCGACCTTGGTGCGAGAGGCCGCATCGATCTCAAGCAGATCAACGAAACGGCCTTCATCGATCTCACGGCACGTATCACACTGGCCACACGGTGTCGCAGTGATCCCTTGCTCACAGTTCAAGCCTTTAGCAAAAATGCGGGCAATCGTGGTTTTACCGACCCCTCGCGTACCGCTGAACAAATAGGCGTGATGGAGACGGTTGTGGGCCAACGCATTGGCTAATGCCGTTAAGACATGGGATTGCCCCACCACATCATCGAACTGGTGCGGGCGCCATTTACGAGCCAGAACCTGATAACTCATGTTAACTAACCTTACAGAATCAAGAACTCAATGCTAGCACAGGGAGGATTTCTGAGCGAGAGGCGCCACGTTGAGCGCCCAATGATTAGCCAGCCACACCGCCGTTGCAGGTATAACTGGCTACAGGGAGGTGAGATTAGTGACCGTCGAAGTCACAAATGCTGAATACGTTCAAACCCAAGCCTTTCAGACGGGCTTCACCGCCAATATCAGGCAGGTTGATCACAAATGCTGCATCTTCCACTACGCCACCTAAACGACGGACCAATTTTGTGGTCGCTTCAATGGTGCCACCCGTCGCTAGCAAGTCATCCACTAGCAACACTTTGTCCCCTTCGCTGATCGCATCAATATGGATTTCCAAGGTGTCTTGACCATATTCTAGCTCATAGCTTTCGCCAATCACTTCACGCGGCAATTTACCCGGCTTACGCACAGGCACAAAACCCACGCCCAACTCAAGTGCCAGAGGCGCACCAAACAGGAAACCACGCGCTTCAGTACCGATCACTTTGGTGATGCCGCTGTGCTTGTACTGCTCAACCAACACCTGCATGGTGGCACGGTAGGCCGCAGGGTTTTCCATCAGGCTGGTCACATCACGGAACAGGATGCCTGGTTTTGGGTAGTCAGGGATAGACTTGATGCTGTTGTAGATTAACGCGTGCTTTTCTTGAGTCATAATCTTTTCCGCGTTCCCTCTTTGCGTTAACAACCGGCAGGAAGGAACTCAATCTAAATAAAACGGCAGAACGTTTTCCGCCGACAAAATCCGGTCAAATAGTAGTGACTTTCGGCCAGAGGAGCAAGGATTGGCCGCGATTGATCCCCCAGAGAATGATCGCAGTAACAGAGGCGCCTGCCCAAGCCGACACAGCAGAGCACAATATCACATTATGAGGATGGCGAGGCGCTTTCGGGTAAGCGGTTAAACCACACCAATAACACCGCCAGCATGCTCAATAATAGTAGCTTGTGCCACCACAATGGCACCACATACACCGACAACGAAAAGCTCAGCACGATCATCGCATTCGCTTTTCGCTTAATCGACCGTGACACCGCCCGATGCGTATGCCAATCGTGCAACACGGGACCAAAACGGGGATGCGCGAGTAACCATGCATTCACGCGTGGGGAGCCGCGCATAAAGCAGGCACTGGCGAGCAATAGAAAAGGCGTAGTCGGCAATAGCGGCAGAAACGCCCCAATAAGCCCTAACGCCACGCACACCCAACCACAGAATAATAAGAGTGTTTTTCTAATCATGCCGACACGATCCCCCCGCTTTTTATTGAGTGTACCAGCCCTTAAAAAAAGGGTCATCAGGGATCGCCGGGAAGGAGAGAATAAGAGGGCTTATCGTGCTTTACTGTGAAAACAGACCGAGCAATGTCAGGCTAGCAGGCAACGTCGGCAGCCCTAACACAACGATTAAACCGAAAAAATACTTTGCACTGTAAGGATCTTTATATCCCTGTTCCATCCGATACGTCCTTGGTAAATGAAGGTGAAAGACACGTGAGGCATCAATATAGCGGATAAATAAAGGGACAAAAACCGAGAGAAAATGCGGTTATTCGCTCATAACCCCGTATTTATTTGATTCAAATCACAATCAAACTCTAAAATCGTCTTAGACTAAAATGACCGACAATAATAATGATGATCCTATGACAACGTCAGATATCGCATTCGAGCAATTGCAGCATCGTTTAGAGCAAGAACATGCTCAACAGTCCCGCATGCTCAAAAATGAAATGTTACTCCATACCCTGGTACCGTCAGCCGACACCATCAACAACGCTGAGCTGAGTGAGCTTATCGTGATGGCGAAATCATCATTCATTCCCCATTTGTTTGATCTTGCTGTCAGAATGGAAAAGGTGGACGCTGCCGTGTGCTCCGTGAAACTGGGCATGTACGGCCTGTGTGTGGATTGTGAAGAAGAGATCGCCATCGCCGATCTTAACGATGATCCGGCTCAGCCTCGTTGTCATAACTGCCGCGAACACAGCCGCTACCATCACGATGCGTTGTGTGCCCAAGCGTAATACACCGCCAGACCGTATTCAGCCGATCTCACAGCAATAGGCCGCTTCCGCCCATTGCTGTGAACCCCTCGCCCTTACGGCGGGTTACCCATTCAGGGTGACTTTTCGCTTACTGCCCTTGTGTTTTCACCCACTCTGCAAATGCCGCTTTCTCAGCGTTATCCGCCTTGGTGTACCACAATTTCAGTTGCGCCAGCGCTTCACCGGTAATGTTCACTTTACCCTGCTCGGTCACTTCCACCACCGTCGCTTCTAAGTCAACCGCGTAACCTTCTTCAAACGTAATGCCTTGCTGGCGGTTATACTCGCCCACTAGCGCTTCCATATCACTGTAAGCGGCCAAGCCTTTACCTTGTAATTCAACATATTCTAGCGCGTGTGATGCGCCATCCGCCAAGCTCATCGTCCACTCTGGGCCACGCTGAAAATGCGCTTTGGCTTGTGACAAGGTAGAGAAACGCGGCAGCGTAATTTCTACATTTTGTTCTGGCACATCCAACTCAAACAAGTACGGACGTGTGGTGTAAATACGCGATTTAGACCCGTCCTTTAGTTCACCATCAAAACGCACCACGACCTGATGTTTACCGGCAGGCAAATTGACACTCTCGGTTTCAGACCAGAAGGAAGACTGCACTTTTTTACCGTCCACAACCAGCAACGAAATACCGTCACCAACCGCTAACTCCCCTGCTTGACCTGCAACAGGCAGTGCCATCAAGCCCAATGCCATAACCCAATTTTTCATGATTCGTTCCTTTTTGCTTAATGATTAACACTTCGCCTTCACGTCGGCCAAGATAGCAAAAAGCCGCCATAAAGGCGGCTTTTTCTGGAATTATTCTAAACGTCGAAACGAATTAGAATTTAACTTCCATACCTACTAGGTAACCTAGGTCTAGGTCTTGGCTATCTTGGTCAGCCCAACCTAGTTCACCGTATACTTTCACGTTGCTGTG
This sequence comes from Photobacterium japonica, assembly GCF_050337005.1. NCBI lineage: Bacteria > Pseudomonadati > Pseudomonadota > Gammaproteobacteria > Vibrionales > Vibrionaceae > Photobacterium > Photobacterium japonica. The sequence goes on from NZ_JAKJSN010000031.1 coordinate 33,181, forward strand.
AAGCTGGTGAGTTACGTTCGCGTAAACGTTGTCGATAGTGTCGTTAGACTTAGAATCGTCAGCACGGTTGTAACCTAGAGCAAAGGTGTTTTTGCCCATAGTGTAAGAACCGTTGATTTCCATCACGTCGATGTCGCTGTAAGTTGCGCCATTTGCGTCTGAGTACTCGAAGTTACCGTAAGAAGCTGCGAATGCGAATTGACCCATTACGTAGTTAGCTTCTAGGTTGAACGCGTCAACGTCAGTACCAGAGTTGAAGATTGGGTTACCGTTCTGGTCTGCAGAGCGCTGGATGTCGTCGCCGGTGTAGTAGTAACCACGAACGTCTAGGTCAGCAAAACGCGCACCTAGGCGAACGTCAGTTACAGTACCGTCAGTGTTCTGGTAGTCAGACGCACCTGAACCGTCAGTGTCTAGGTCGTGAGATAGACCGAAGTAGAACTGACCGTTGTCGAATACATATTTGATTACTTCGTTACCTTCAGTTTGTACGAAGTCAACCTGACCGAAACCTAGCTCGTAGTCTTTACCGATGCCTGCGTCATCAGAGATGTATAGCATACGACCGAAAGTCAGTGTACCGAAGTCACCGCTTAGACCAGCCCATAGCTCATCGTTAGAAACATCACGCTTCTCGAATGCGAAACCGATACCAGCAACAACGTTTAGCTGCTCGTTAACAGCGATAGTTGTGTTTAGCTGTAGATCACCGTCATCTAGGTGTAGACCAGCATCAGCATTGCTGTCTTTGTCTTGGATGTTCTGAAGGTACTGAACTTCCACTGCGCCAGATAGGTCAACAGCTACGCCGTTCGCGTCATATAGGTTGATGCCTGCTTGTGCAGAACCCGCTGCTAGTACAGATAGTGCTAGAAGAGTCTTTTTCATGATATCCACTGCCTTTTCTTATATTGACGAGAATTCCGGTTTCCAGAATTCCTTTTCTTTTTTAATTTCTTCTCTCGACCCCATTCCTTACAGACATAAAGAACAATAAGAAAGTCCAAAGAAGCAGTAATTTGTGGCGCCATCCTGACAGAAGAATCCTCTAGCTGTCAAATTACCTAAAGCGAATCTAAAAAAACATCAAACAATTATAATATCAATGACTTATTTTGTGATCGGTACAACAATTAATCACTTAATCTATTTGATAGGGAACTCATTTACTTTTTTGATGTCAGTAAAAAACAGAATAAAACACTATAAAAATGCAAAATTCACGACATCAAAAGAACAAAACCCTAGCCTAGACCATACTTTGTGGTTATTTTTAGATTTATGAATATGCCGCCCGTTACCCCGCTAAGAGTTCCGTTCTATTTCGTGAAGCATTTCGCATTTTTGGCCATATTCGAGCCGAAATTTGCGCCCGCTCACAATCAGATGTTCGTGCTATAATGCTTCACCCTGTCCTTATGAAGTTTCAAAAATGTTAAATACCCAGATAAAGAGTGATATCAAGCAGTGCTATGACAACCTCACCAATCAGCTCGATAACTTTATACCGCGACGGGCTCAAAACTATCTGGTGGCAGAAATTGCCAAAACATTAGGCGGGGAATACCACGCTAAGCACCGCATGTTAGTCGCCGAAGCCGGGACGGGGATCGGCAAATCACTCTCTTATTTAATGGGGGCGATACCTTTTGCGGTGTTCAACAACAAAAAAGTGCTCATTTCGACGGCCACGGTGGCGCTGCAAGAACAGCTGATCAATAAAGACTTGCCCCTGTTTAACCGCATTTACCCTAAATCCTTCAGCTTTATCCTGGCGAAAGGACGACAGCGTTACTGCTGCCACCACAAACTGGAAGCCAGCTGCAGTACCGATACGGATCAGCAGGTGAGCCTATGGGAAGAAAAACCTAAAAAGGCAGATTTAGATCTTTTGAAGCGCATGATGACGGCATGCGAAAGCAAAAAATGGGACGGCGACCGCGACAGTTGGCCAGCCACCATTCCCGATCGCGTTTGGCAGCAAATTGTGGCCGACAAGCACAGCTGTCACGCAGGCCTGCCGAAACACCGCGACTGCCCGTTCGCCAAAGCCCGTGAGCATTTGGAAAAAGCCGATGTCATTATTGCCAACCATGCCTTGCTAATGGCCGACATTGAGCTTGGCGGCGGGGTAATATTGCCCGAGCCAGAAAAAACCATTTATGTGATTGACGAAGCCCACCACCTGCCGCAGGTTGCACGGGACTTCTCTTCCGCCTCTTCCAGCTTAAAAGGCGCCTGTACGTGGCTGGAAAAACTGAACCAGTCCGCAGGGAAATTGGCAGAGTTGGCCGACTATAAAAAATCAGGCCGTTTCCAAACCACGCTGAATGAAAACATTGCCATTCTGATCCCGGCGTTACGTCAAATCGCCAGTCACATCGATCCCGCAAAGTTTAATAAAGACGGGGTCTATCGCTTTGAGCACGGCGAACTGCCCGACTGGCTACAAGAAGAAGCCAAAGGCTGTAAAGACGCCAGTAAAAAAGCCTTGCAGTCGCTGGGTAAAATCCATGACTTAATTTCAGAGCGCACCAAAGACAATGAAATCCAACAACGACTCGGCGAACAAGCCCTGACAGAATCCGGCTTTTATCTGCAACGTTTAGAGAATCTGGAAAAAGTCTGGCATTTGATGGCGCAACCCAACCGAGACAAAGGCGCACCATTAGCACGCTGGCTTGAAAAAAGTCCGGAACGCGAAGATGACTATCTGGTTGAAGTCTCACCGCTCGAAGTCGGCCATCGCTTGGATCAACTGTTATGGAGCCGTGCGGTCGGGGCCATTTTGGTCTCCGCGACCTTGCGCGCGCTGAATCAATTTGATTATTTCTGCCGCCAAGCCGGGATTTTTGAAAAAGACGCCACCCGCTTTCTGGCCTTGGCATCGCCGTTTGATTATCAAAACAATGCGCGTTTGGTGGTGCCAGCGCTACCGCTTGAACCGCAAGCAGAGAAATTTACCGACCTGCTCATTGAAACACTACCGGAATATCTGGAAGGCGAAACCGCTAGCTTGGTGTTGTTCTCCTCCTATTGGCAGATGAACCAAGTGGCCGAGAAACTGGCCCCACTGGCGAAGAAAAACAAATGGGCGTTACTGGTTCAGGGGGAAGAAACCCGTCACGTCATTCTAAAAAAACATAAAGAGAACTGTGAAAAAGGCAAAGTCAGCATTCTATTTGGCACCGGGAGTTTTTCTGAAGGCCTTGATTTACCGGGTAAATTACTGACCAATCTGATCATTACCAAAATCCCGTTTGCGGTACCGACCTCCCCCGTGGAAGAAGCCCATGCGGAATACATTGAAAGCCGTGGTGGTAATCCGTTTTTACAAATTTCTGTACCAGAAGCGAGTAAAAAGCTGATCCAGTCAGTCGGCCGCTTACTGCGTAAGGAAGAAGATTCTGGTAGAGTCGTCCTTCTGGATCGACGTGTGGTCACCCGTCGCTATGGCAAAGCACTGCTGGACTCGTTGCCGCCATTTAAGCGTGTCATTGAATAACCATAACAAAGAATAATGAATGATTGAGATGATGGAACCAAGTATGTGGATCATACTTGGCCTTGTAGCTTTTCTTGCTGGCTTTATTGATGCGGTGGCAGGCGGTGGTGGCATGCTCACCGTGCCTGCCCTTTTGTCGTTGGGTTTACCCCCTCACATTGCGCTGGGCACCAATAAATTAGCGGCCACCTTTGCCTCTTCCACCGCCGCGTGGACCTACTACCGCAAACAGCTCTTCTCGCCCGCATTTTGGCGTCTGTCCTTTATTGCCACGTTGATCGGTGCCATCGGCGGCACGCTCGTGGTCGATATGATCAGCACCGAATGGTTAGAGAAAGTACTCCCTCTGATCATTCTGGCTGCCGCTGTCTATACCATCTGGCACCCACACCCGAAAGGGGACAACCATACCCTACCGACAAAATGCCGCGCCCTCACGCGTAAGCAGTGGCTGCAAGGCACCGCTCTGGGTTTTTACGATGGCGTGGCAGGCCCAGGCACCGGTGCCTTTTGGACCGTGTCGAACATGGCGCTGTATAAATTGGATATCCTGCGCGCTTCTGGCCTCTCAAAAGCCATGAACTTTACCAGTAACGTCACCTCACTGATGACCTTCGCACTATTAGGCCATATCAATGTTGCACTAGGCTTAACCATGGGGGTGTGCTTAATGCTGGGCGCATACATCGGCGCCCACTCAGCCATTCGCTTTGGCGCGGCCTTTATTCGCCCCGTGTTTGTCACGGTCGTCATTATCTTGGCCGCCAAATTGGCTATCCAAGCTTGGTTTTGATCACGGAGTCACCTACACATGCCGGATTTAAGCCGCTTAGAACAGATTGTTTCGCAACTGGCGCAACAGGCCACGCAAGTCGATAAACAACGCGGGGTTGGTCGACGCCCCTTGTTTGATGAACAACTGTTTCATTGCCGCAGTAAACAATTGATGCCGTGTATCCATGAGATCCGACATGAAATCGAGGCCCTGCGCAGCGAACAAGACGCCGGGAGATTACTCCCTGCCCGCACCCGCCATGTGTGCGAGCGTATCGTCGCGCAAATTCAAGCGGTACAACGCGAACTCGCGACGCTCGACATTCGTAAAAATGAACCCAAACCCCAGCGTTCATGGCGTAAGCCCCTGCACGAACTGTATCAGGAACTTGCCCAGCACCAAGAATGGGAACGGCGATTGGAAGACATGGTGCGTGATAAACATCAACTGTTACCGCGCTGTACCACCCAACAAGAACAACTGCACACTCAGCGCGAAATTGTCGCACTTGAAGCGCGCCTGACACGCTGTACCGCCGCGCGGGTGAAAATTGAAGTCTCTATTGGCCAACGGGAACGCAAAGGATAAGAAGAAGGATATGCCAACGTTAACCGCCGCCAGCACACGCTTCTTGCCTTTGGTGTATCACCCGTTGTATTCGCAATTGGTGTTACCGGCTCAGCATCGCTACCCCATCAGCAAGTACCAACGGTTATACCAGTATGTGGTGGACACCTTGCCACTGGCAGAGCAGGACGACGTAGATCACGAGACCCCGTTGCGGTTGTTTACCCCGCAGCCCATCGACATCGCACACCTCAAAGCCCTGCATCAGCCTGACTACATTGATGCCCTGCTCCACAACCAACTGCCTGCCGCCAAAATGCGTCGGATCGGCTTCCCGTGGAGCCAACCATTAATTGACCGTACCCTAATGTCATCCGGTGGCACTTTACGCACGGTGGAACTGGCCCATGAATACGGCGTAGGGATCCACCTCAGTGGTGGGTATCACCATGCCCACCATGATTTCGGCAGTGGCTTTTGTTTGGTCAATGATCTCGCGTTAGCCGCAAAGCATGCGCTCACTCTGGAGGGCATTGATACCGTGATGATCATCGACTGCGATGTGCACCATGGTGATGGTACCGCGACCTTGCTGGCTGACGATCCCAATATCATTACCTTTTCCGTGCATTGCGATAAAAATTTCCCCGCACGCAAGCCGGATTCGGATATCGACCTGCCGCTGCCCAGAGCCACCAGCACCACCGACTACCTCGACGCCTTTCGCGGGATATTGCCGCTTGCACTGGCTCAACACCAACCGGATCTGATCATTTATGATGCGGGGGTCGATATTCACCAAGACGATGAACTGGGCTATTTCAATGTGTGTACCCAAGGCATTTATCAGCGTGACTATCTGGTTTTCAGCTTATGTCAGCACGCCGATATTCCAGTGGCCGCCGTCATTGGCGGCGGCTACCGCAGCGATCACCAATTACTGGTTCACCTGCACGCACAATTGATCCACGCGGCCTTAGCGGTACACGTATTCCCCGTGCCGAACGACGGCTCATCAGGCTTATCCTGATCGAAGATAATCGGCCCGGATAAGAGCAAATCGAAACACAGTGCCGCCCCTATTCACACGGTTTACACAGAGAACACAACCATGTCCAACACAAACGAAAAAGACGAACAAGCACCAGCGGCTTCGCCACTGGATAACGCCCCGGCAGAGGTAAAATTAGCGGTCGATTTGATCTATTTGCTGGAAAGCAACGAGATTGATCCCAAGGTTGCCTTAGCCGCCCTGGCGATGGTGAAAAGCGATTTAGAACGCAAGGTCGCACAAGAAGACAACGAAACACGTCATCGGTAGTTCGTCATCGATAACAGGCTATCGGTAGCACACGACAGGCAAAACCATCACCTCTAGTGCGTCATCATTTTGACGCATTTTCTTCCCCTGATATATTCCCTAAAAAAATATCAATATTTACGAATATTTTATTCAGAACAATCTGTTGCAGACTTCCATTCTAAAAATATCGTTTTATTATGGCGCGATAATAATACAGACATCGATCACTGGTTAATTAGACAGTGCCGATATTCCATCCTATTGCCTTTTATTTCGGTATATCTCATGAAAATGGATTTAAAACTGACCGCGCTTGCTGCCGCCCTACTGTTATCGGGCTGCGCTTCCGACTCCAACTCAACGGCCACGGTGACCCCGACAACGAATCAGACGGACACCACCCAAGAAGCCGCGTCGTTACAGCAGCACATCACCCAAGCAGAATCGCGTATGGAACACGCTCAGGCGCAAGACTTGATGTGGCTAGCGTCAGATTTAATGCAAGATGCCGAGAAAGCCCTATCAGACGCAAAAGAATATTACGCCGTCATTGAGCAGGATCCGACCCAAGCTAACAGCAGCAGTGGGTTTTTCAGCTCAACCACCAACTGGCAAGCAGCAAAAGACAGCCTGGCGGCATTTAATGATGCGGTTGATCAAGCACAAACCCTGCAGCAACAAGCACACACCATTTTAGCGGAAGCCTTCTCTTACCGCGTGCAATTACAACATTTAAACGCCGCTGAGTATTTCCCTGACACCAGCCGTGCATTGGATAGCGAGTTCAAAACACTGATTGAGTGGATTGCCGAGGATGACGCCGAGCGCGCGACACAAGCCCAACCGGCATTAGTGACCCAGCTACGCGCATTTGAAGTGAAAACCGTGACACACATTTACCTTGATGCGGCAAAGCAAGAATTGGCCAAGTTAAACAGCGCCAACGTGGTTCAACATGCGCCGGACACACTGGCTGCGGGTGCGGCTGCAGTCGTCGCCGCAGAAGCCTTCATCACTGCCGACCCGCGTGATATGGCCACCATCCAAACCAAAGCCGATGAAGCGATGTTTGCGTTGCATCACACCCGCTACATTGCCGAAGCCGTTCAGCAGCTGAAACTGTTGCCGGTGAAAGATTACGAACGCTATGTCGTCAGCCAAGAAACCCTTTTGTTCAACATTGCTCAAGCGCTGGGTGCCGAAGATAGCCGTGATCGCAGTATGCCGGAGCAAGGCCAAGCCTTGGTCGCGTTCATCACGCAGTACCAGCAGGATCTGGAAGATATCAAACAGCTGAACGCAAAACTGGCCGCCGCGACTGACAAGGTAGAGACACTGGAACATGACCTGAGCCAGTTGAACGAGCAGAACCGAAAAGTCGCGAAACTTGAAGCACAACTGGCTGCTATGCACATCACACCGGCGGCGCCCGTTGATGCCAAGACGGACATCCCAGAGTCGACCGCAACCACGCCTGTGACTGTCACTGCAGAGGTCGCTGGAACGGGTTCGACTGAAGATCGCCAGACAGACGCCGAAACAACCGAAGCGACACCAGTCGTCGTGACGGAAGCAATGGAAACAACGGAAGCAAAAAAGACCGAAACCGAAACGGCTGTCACTGATGAAGTGGTCACAGATGAAGCCGTAACGAATGAAACTGTCGCTGAGGACGCAGTAACAGAAGCCAAGCCAGCCCAAGACGCCGCTCCTGCTGCAACTCCTGTCACCATCCCAGCGACAGAAGCGAACACGACAGATACAAACACAACGGCTGACGCCACAATCACGCAATAAATAGTCCCGATCCGCTATTCGATCAGTCTCTCGATCAACGAAAGCGACCAACGAGAGCCATAAACGCCCTCGTAAATACCGTGTTACCAATGACGCAGCCCGTGTGCTGCGTCTTTTTTTTGCTGCCATCCGCGCCTGACAAAAAATACACTAGGACAAACTTGACCTTCCCCCTAGGGAAAGGTTTACACTTTTCAGGATTTTTGTCCGTTTTGACAAATAACCGTATTGAGTAGTGGAATGACATACTGGCGAACAACACATCACTTGTTGCTCACGGTGTTAATGATGATCAGCCTCATCATAACGCCGATGTTTGCCATGTCTGCCAATCACGCCATGAATATGCTTCCAACAGACACAACGTCGGTAAGCATGGTCAATGACCACTCTGCCCCTCATGATAGATCGGATCCCCCTACCCCCTCTGCGTCCCACGTTTCTAGTGATCACTGTCTCACCACAGAGGCAGAAAGCACCGCTGGGACAGACAATGCCCATTGCGCCGCCATGGACAGCATGGACAATTGTCAGCACTGTGATGGCCAACATTGCCAATACAGCACGCTCACCACGTTGTTCTCCACCAGCGTGGATATGCACCATCACACTCCCACGCCAACAGCACTGGCCAATACCCTGCTAACTCGCCAAGAAAGCGTTTTACGCCCTCCCATTCACTGATACTCATTTTGAAAGTCGGCTGTTTGTAGCGCGTTCTACACCAGCACGTTTTAATTTTGATGTAGTGAATACACCATGAAAAAAAGCATGATTTCCCGTGCCCTTGGCATGGCATTAATCATTGGCTTGACGACGCCACTTTCTTCTTTTGCTTACGCGCAAGAAAGTGCCGCAGTGATCCCGATGAATACCCCGTCGACCCTTGAACAGCTCATTTTGTGGGCGGTTGAGCATGACGCCGGACAGCAACAACTCCAATACCAAGCAGACGCGATCATCGATCTGGGGATGGCGAATAGCCAGCTGATGGATCCGAAAGTGAAAGTGGGTATCGGCGGCCTGCCCGTGGATACGTTTTCCTTCGATGAAGACCCAATGACCAGCATGTCAGTGGGGTTGATGCAGCAATTTGGCCGTGGCGATACGTTGTCTCTGATGCAGAAACAAAGTCGTCAACAAGCCGATAGCCTGCATGAAAAAGCCGGGGTGCGTCAGCTCGATGTGACCAAAACCCTCACCCAAGCGTGGATTGAATTAGCCTACCTTAACCAAGCGCGTCAGATCATGACCCAAAACCAACGGTTATTTCAGGAACTGGCACACTATCTGGGCACCAACTACGGCGTGGGCGCCAATCAAGCCCAGGATCTGATCCAAGCTGACGTACAACTCAGCCGTATTGATGATCAGCTGCAAGCCAACCAACAAATGCAAGATCGCCTGAAAGCCCAACTTTCTGAATGGGTCGGTCATCACGCCGCACAACTGAACGTGTATGACTACCCGCAGTGGCTCCCCCTCAATCACTATTTAGCGAGCGAGCCCACGGATTTCTATTCCACGCTGGCCACACACCCGGCCATTATGGCCACAGATGCCGTGATCCGAAGTGCCGAGATCGGCATCGATATCGCGAACGAGGCGTATCAGCCCCAATTTGGCGTTGAAGTCATGTATGCCCACCGCCAAGCGGATCGCATGGACGGCTCCCCCGCGCCTGACATGCTCAGTGCCTACCTGACACTCGATATCCCGCTGTTCACTGAAAAAAGGCAGGACAAAAAGCTTTCCGCCGCCCAGCACCAAGTCGGCGCCACCAAAACTCAACGCGATCTTTTATTGAAGAGCATGCAGGCCAACATCCGCAGCTTAATGATTGATCGCCACAATACGCAACAACGCCTCTCCCGTTATCAGCAAAGTTTGCTTAAACAGGCACAGGAAAAAACCCACGCCGTCGAACGAGGCTATCAAAACAACACCAGCCAATTGGACGAATACATTCGGGCTGCCAGTGATGAACTGGCGATAAAACTCGAACAAGCCCGTTTGGGCGCGGATCTCCATCAGGCCAACAATAACCTCGCTTACCTGCTGAACAAATATTAAGGGATACCATGAAACAGACGATTACCGTTGCTGTTATTGCACTCGCTGTCGGCGGCGCGCTGGGTTACTACGCCAACATGCCTGATCACGCGGCCTCTCCAATGCTTGCACATGCGGGCGCCAAGACTCACGAACCGCTGTATTGGGTCGCACCAATGGACCCAAATTATCAACGAGATAAGCCGGGCAAGTCCCCGATGGGCATGGATCTCATTCCCGTCTACGCCGACGATGTGACGCCCAACAAGCAAGAAGCCGCAGGCACCGTCACAATTAATCCTGCGGTGGAAAATAACCTCGGGGTAAAAACAACGCTGGTCAGCCGACAGCCTCTCGAACCTCAGATTGATACCGTGGGTTACGTGGCGTTTGATGACACCCAACGCTGGCAGATCAACAGCCGAGTCAGTGGTTGGATCCAAACCCTGAACGTCAATACCGTGGGAGAAAAAGTCGAAAAAGGCGATGTCCTATTCGCGATCTATTCACCGGAATTAGTGCGGGCACAAGAAGAATTACTGAACGCCAAGCGCATTGGCAAAACCATTCTGGTTCAAGGGGCAAAAGACCGACTGCGCGCACTGGGGGTCGATAATGCCCAGATCAATGCACTGCTGAAACGGGGCAGAACCCAGCAAACCATTGCGGTTAAAGCCCCAGCGACAGGGGTTATTACCGCCTTGAATGTGCGTGAAGGCGGGTATTTGTCGCCACAGCAAACCGTGATCAGTGGCGGTTCGCTTGAAAATGTGTGGGTGGACGTTGAAGTCTTTGAACGCCAAGCCCATTGGATCACGCCAGGTACCGCTGCCACGATGCAGATTGATGCTTTACCCGGTAAAAGCTGGCAAGGTGACGTGGATTATATCTACCCCATTCTGGATGCAAAAACACGCACCCAGCGCATCCGTCTGACATTTAACAATGACAATGGCGACTTAAAGCCCAACATGTTAGCGGATCTGATCCTCACGCCGCGCAGCGCTGACCCCGTCCTTGTCGTCCCAGAGCAAGCTGTTATCCGCTCAGGCAACATGGCGCGTGTTGTACTGGCATTAGGCAACGGCAAATACCGCTCATCCCGTATCGAGATCGGTCGCAGTGCGGGCGGCATGGTCGAGGTGACGCACGGCTTAGCGGCCAACGATACCATCGTGACCTCCGCCCAATTTATGATCGACGCAGAATCCAGCAAAAGTGCTGATTTCAGCCGCATCAACCAAAACGCACTGCCAACCAACGCCATCATGGTGAGCGGGCGGGTAAGAAACATCATGCTGAACCACCAGATGCTCACCATCGAACACCCTGCCATCGCACAGTGGGATTGGCCTGCTATGACGATGGATTTCACCGTAACGGATGACAGCGATCTAAGCCAGCTCATCGGCGGACAATCCATCCGGTTTCTGATCACCCAACACGATGACGGACAATACACCGTCTCCGACATTGCGCCAGACGAAAAAGAAAGCATTAGCCAGAGTGATATGAGCCACAACAGTACCGATCACGGTTCTATGGATCACAGCGCGATGGGACATGCTGCAATGGGCCACAGCACGATGGATCACAGCGTAGTGGATAAAAAAAATAAGGTCAGTGCATTATGATTACCGCTATTATTCGCTGGTCGATCCAAAACCGATTCATGGTCTTGATGGCCACCGTTTTTTTGATTGCCGCCGGGATCTACAGTGTTAAAAAGACCCCGATTGACGCCATTCCAGATCTTTCTGATGTGCAGGTGATCATCAAAACCAGTTACCCAGGGCAAGCCCCGCAAGTGGTCGAAGATCAAGTCACCTACCCCTTAACCACGGCAATGCTCGCCGTACCGGGAGCAGAAACCGTACGGGGTTATTCCTTCTTTGGGGATTCCTATGTGTACATCATCTTCAATGATGATACCGACATGTATTGGGCACGCTCACGCGTGCTGGAGTACCTCAGCCAAGTCGCCCCAAAATTGCCTGAGAGCGCGAAACCAACGCTTGGACCGGATGCCACTGGTGTGGGCTGGATCTACAGCTATGTTTTGATGGACAAAACCGGCCAGCACGACTTAAGCGAACTGCGCAGCCTGCAAGACTGGTTCCTGAAATATGAACTGCAAACCGTCAGTGGCGTCTCTGAAATTGCCACCGTGGGTGGCATGGTCAAGCAATATCAGGTTCAGATCGATCCCGCGAAATTACGCGGTTATGATCTCACGCTGCAACAGATCAACATGGCCATTCAGGCCGGTAACCAAGAAGCAGGCGCATCGGTCATTGAAATGGCCGAAGCCGAGCACATGATCCGCGCAACGGGCTACATATCGACCCTTGATGATCTCAAAAGCCTCCCGCTAAAAGTCACCGACAACGGCACCCCGTTATTGCTGGGTGACATTGCCGACATCAATATCGGCCCACAAATGCGCCGAGGTATTTCGGAATTCAACGGCGAAGGGGAAGCCGTCGGCGGCGTGGTCGTGATGCGTTTTGGGGAAAATGCCCAAGCGGTGATCAGTCGCGTCAAAGACAAGCTCGCCGATCTGCAACGCAGCCTGCCCGATGGGGTGAAAATCGTCACCACTTATGACCGCTCTGGCTTAATCGACAGTGCCGTCACGAACTTATATGAAAAATTGGCGGAAGAGTTCTTTGTTGTCGCGATTGTCTGCGCACTGTTCTTGTTCCATATTCGTTCATCCTTGGTGGTGATGATCAGCCTGCCGATTGGCATTCTCACCGCTTTTATCATCATGCACTGGCAGGGGATCAACGCCAACATCATGTCCCTCGGTGGCATCGCGATTGCCATTGGCGCCATGGTAGATGGCGCCATTGTGATGATAGAGAACGTGCACAAACACATTGAACGCACACCGTTAACCGATGAGAACCGCTGGCAGGTGATCGGCAAGGCGGCCGAGGAGGTAGGCACGCCCCTGTTCTTCTCACTGATCATCATCACCCTGAGCTTTGTGCCTGTGTTTGCGCTTGAAGGCCAAGAAGGCAAAATGTTCTCCCCCCTTGCCTTCACCAAAACCTACGCCATGGCAGCGTCAGCCGGTTTGGCCATCACCCTCGTGCCTGTTTTGATGGGGTATTTAGTGCGCGGCAAGATTTTACCGGAACATAAAAACCCGGTGAACCGTGTCGTGACCGCCCTCTACCGCCCGCTACTTACCCTTAGCCTGCAATTTCCCAAGACGATCATTGTCATTGCCATTGCCCTCATGGCATCGGCGTATTACCCGATCCAAAAAATGGGCAGTGAGTTTATTCCTCCGCTGGATGAAGGGGATTTGATGTACATGCCGACCACCTATCCGGGGATTTCTATCGGCAAGGCCAGAGAGTTACTGCAACAAACGGACAAGCTGATCAAAACCCTTCCGGAGGTGAAAACCGTCTGGGGCAAAATTGGGCGTGCCGACACCGCCACCGATCCTGCGCCACTGACCATGATCGAAACCATTATCCAGCTCAAGCCCAAAGACCAATGGCGCGAAGGCGTAACCCCCGAAAGCCTGCGCCGTGAACTGGATAATCTGATCCAATTCCCGGGATTAACCAACGCATGGGTCATGCCGATCAAAACCCGTATCGACATGTTAGCCACGGGGATCAAAACGCCCATCGGGGTCAAAATCGCTGGGCCGGATCTCAAGCAGATTGAGCACATCGGTACTCAGCTAGAAACGGTATTGAAGGATGTCAGAGGCACCGCCTCTGTGTATGCCGAGCGCGTTGCCGGTGGCCGCTATATCACCATGGACATTAAACGCCGAGAAGCCGCCCGTTATGGCCTCAACATTCGCGACATCCAACAGGTGATCAGCACTGCGGTGGGCGGCATGAATGTGGGTGAGTCAGTAGAAGGGTTAGAACGCTACCCCATCAATGTCCGCTATCCACAACGCTACCGCGATTCTTTGGACGCACTGAAAAATCTGCCACTGATCACGCCTAACGGTGCCCGTATCGCCTTGGCCGATGTGGCCGATATTCGATTCGAAGACGGCCCGCCGATGATAAAAACCGAAAACGCCCGTCCTAACGGGTGGGTCTTTATCGATATTGAAGATCGTGATTTAGGCTCTTATGTACAAGACGCCCAGCAAACCGTGGCTGAACAATTGGCCCTGCCCGCGGGCTACTCGTTGGTCTGGTCTGGTCAATACGAATACATGGAGCGCGCCAAAGCCCGCTTGAGTGTCGTTGTCCCAGCGACTATCGCGATCATCATGATGTTACTGTACATGAGCTTCCGCCGTGTCGGTGAAGTCATGATCATCATGGGCACCTTGCCCCTCGCCATGGTCGGCGGAGTCTGGCTAATGGAAATCCTCGGGTACAACTTCTCCATTGCCGTCGGCGTCGGTTTCATCGCCTTGGCGGGGGTCGCCGTGGAAATTGGGGTGATCATGCTGGTCTACCTCAATCAGGCGTGGGCGTTCCACCAGCAAGATGCCGCACAGGCCAATACCCCACTGACGGCGTCGCACCTGAACCACGCGATCCAAGAAGGCGCCGGGCTCAGGGTCAGACCCATCATGATGACCGTTGCCACCGTCATCATTGGCCTGATCCCCATCATGTTTGGGGCCGGGACCGGTTCAGAAGTCATGCAGCGCATTGCCGCCCCAATGATCGGCGGCATGTCATCGGCCTTGCTGTTAACGCTGGTCGTATTGCCTGCCGTGTTCAAACTCTGGAAGAGTCGCAGTCACCGGCTTCATAACAAGACCATCGAGTAAGACGGCGTCACAATAGTCCCTATTCACCATCACCAGCAGTCGGAACGCACCGCCGTTCCGACTCACTAAAGGAAGAGAAATGATAATGCACCTAACCAAACCGACGTTCATCAAGCCATGCCTCACCGCATTACTGCCCTTCGCATACGTACTGCTGAGCAGCTCCGCCAGCGCAATGGAAAACCATGATCACCATGCCATGAGCGCGAAAAAAATGGACCACGCCCAAATGGATCACAGCCAAATGGGCCATGGTGAAATGGCATCCACAGTCGGCATGCCGGCTCCCACAGCACAAGCCAAACACACCTATCAAGTGACCCTGAGTGACGACATGCGCATGCAATTTTCGCCCGCGTTGTCTATTCAACAAGGGGATGTGGTGCGTTTTGTCATCACCAACACCGGTAAAGAACCCCATTCGTTTTCTATTGGCAGTGTCAACGAGCAGCAAGCGCATCGCAAGATGATGGCGAACATGAAAATGGTACACCACAATAACGACACGACAATAACCCTCCCCCCGGGGGAGTCCGCAGAAATGGGCTGGCATTTCATGGGCGACAAATTTGTCGAATTTACCTGTCATGAAAACGGGCACGCGAAAGCCGGGATGAAACGCAATACCGTGTTACGCTAATGGCGGCCGTCACGTAACACGTTCATAACAACGTAACACCGCGATCACCGGCTCGCTTTGGTCGGTGATCACCCATAACCCCCTCACCTACCGCCATTTGGCGATCCAGATCACAGTTATTTCATGCCAGTTATTAAGCCGTTGCATCCTTAACCATTCCACCTACAATCCTGTATTCAAGCTGAACACCCCCTCTTACATCGACAACAGGAATAAGGCCAGACCTGAATCTCCCTATTTCGATATCAGCACGTCGAGATTCAGCCCTCGCCTATACCGGATACTATTCATGAGCGACACCACTGCTAATCAGTACAACCCCACCTTTTCTTTGTCTTTTTTGCACCCTAAACACTGGCTGATCTGGCTTGCGATGCCCCTCATCGTTTTACTGGCCCTTCTGCCACACCGTGTCCGCCGTGGTATTTCACACCAAGCGGCCAAATTTATTCTGACCCGCAAGCGTGGCGCCAAACGACGTGCATTGAAAAATATCGAATTGTGCTTCCCGGAATTAACGGTGCAGCAGCAGGAAGATTTACTGGTTCGTACGTTTACCGTGGCAGGCTGTGTCCTGTTGGGGTTTGCTCAACCGTTCATTAAAGGGCGCCGCTTCGTACTCGACAGCCATGATATTCATGGCGCACACCACTTAGAAGCCCTGCAAGCTGACAACAAGAACATCATCATGCTGGTGCCACACAACTGGGCGATTGACTTCTCGGCGTTGTATTTTGCCGCCAATGACATGCCGATGGTGGCCATGATCAAGCCGCAATCCAACCCCATTGTGGACTGGCTGATGAACGTACAGCGCAAACAGTTTGGTGGCCGTATTTACCAACGCAGCCAAGGGATCAAACCGTACCTGCGTTCCATCAAAGACGGTTACCTCGCCTATTACCTGCCTGACGAAGAACACAGTATTCAGCAGAGTGTGTTTGCCCCTTTCTTTGGCAACGACAAAGCCACTGTCAAAGGCGTCGGCAAACTGGCCAAACTGTCTAATGCCGCGATCTTACCGGTGTACCCGTCTTACAATCTCGATACTGGCCGCTTTGAAATGGACATTCGCGCACCGCTGACCCACTTCCCGTCCGGCGACGAGTACGCTGATGCGTGCTACATGAACCAGACGCTGGAATCGATGATCCGCGCGCAACCAGAGCAGTACATGTGGATTTTAAGCGTATTACGCACCCAGCCTGATGGCACTAAGCGCTACTAAGCACGAACGACGAATAAGCGCCGAATCAACGCGTTCCAAAAGAAAGGCCTGCATCTGTGCAGGCCTTTTTATTCATCTATTTTTTCATCCCTTTTTCATCAATGTCTCTGTATCGTTACGTGATCACGCCATTGACTAGGCCGTTGGCTATGCCGGTTCCAGCACTTTCACCACCATGCCTTCATCCACTTGCTGCAAGGCATCAAGCAACTGATCAAGGTCGATGTCTTCCGGCACATTGATCTGCAATTCCGCAAAGAACAATGCCTTGCCCACATCAAGCACGCCAATACGGTGGTTTTCAATCTTCACGATGCCAATCCCGATCTCATCGAGAATTCGACTCAGGTCATGCACCAACCCCGAGCGATCATTGGCCTTGATTTTGAGTGTAACGGGATGGGTAGGAATGGCCTCGACCAGTGAGGGCGTGTCAAGAACACGAACATCAAGACTGGGTTGGGCCATAAAAACTTGTTTGAGCTCACTGACCGCGGTGGTGGGAATATCGATTTTGATGATCCCGACCACTTGGTTATCCAACCGGTTAATTTTGCTGATTAACCACTTCCCGCCCAAGGCATGGGTTTTGGCTGCCAGTACATTGATCAATTGCGGGTGATCGTCGCCCGCGAGGGTGATGGTGAGTTGAGTGTTCATACGCGTCCCCCTTTCAATAAAAGCCAGTAGAAAAATCGTTACTGCCTATATCCAGCCTAGCAAGTCCAGCCGACCACTGCCGTGATAAAGCTCTCCTCTGGGGTGACAAAAACCACGCTTTCCCTTGTGGCATCACACATTTCCCTTTTATCGCCCTGCGAAATAAAACCATAAAAAAAGCCACGTCTTTCGACGTGGCTTATTCATGGTTTTTCACCGTCGCGTGTCAGCCCCAAGGCGAACACCCCACCGTGATTAGATCCCAGCGCGCTTTAGCAGGCCCGCCATCAATGGCGAACTCGCTTTCACTTGCTTGGCTTTGTTCTTAAATTCACGCGCGAGTGAGGCATCGTGAATTTCGTTGGCAATGTAAATCATGGATTGGTACATATCACGCGCAGTCTTAATACGTGCTGCATCGTTCAATGGGCTGATGATCTTCACCACATCACCCCCGGTTTTGCCGTTTTCGTTTGCATACGTCAGGACAGAGTCTAGCAAGCGATCCAAATCAACGACAAAATCAGAATTCTCCATACCCAGCTTTTTAATCTCTTTCAGATTACGTTTACGTACCTGATTGATGATAAAGGCTGGTTTGTTGAGTTTCTTGTAACCGAAATAACCGGCCAGAATCAACAAAGCAACACCACCTGCTACGTAGCCCCAGATAGAGCCAGAAGACTCAGCCACAGGCTGAACCACGTCGGCCACATTTGTAACAGATACGGGTACATCAGACATATTTAGTAACCTTAACACTTCTATGGAACGGAATACCGAGACATTATGCACTCAGACATCGCAGAACTATGCGTTTTATCAACTTTTCATTCAAATAGAGTGACCGAGTTCAAGATTTGGAACTTATTCGCACATAACTGTTCATAAGAAGAGCGAGTGATCCCGGCCAATGGTATTTCATGATGATATGCACTACAGTGAAAAGCAGCATTATGGCACCCTCGTCCGGCATTACCCGACAAAGGTACTCCCCCGCGATTTTCGTCATTCGACTCTCTAAACCGGATGGGGGACTTCCTGTCGCGCCACTTTAACACCAAGGAGATGTATTGTGCACACACCGACACGCAAATTCGCTCTTCGTTCGAGCATTCGTCCTCATTATCTGGCACTGGCCACACTCCTGCTTTGCGCGGGTACTGCTCATGCGGCAGGCGGTTTCCAAGGTCCGAGTGCCAGTGACAACCTCAATACCGTGGCAGACGTACAAAATGCAGCATGGTTAACCGACGGCACCGAGGTCACGCTGATTGGCCACGTCACCCTGTCATTAGGCAAAGAACGTTACATGTTTGCCGATGATACCGGCAAAATGCCGATCAAAATTGATGACGATGAATGGAACGGTCAAACCATCAATCCCAATCACAAAGTGGAAATTCGCGGCGAGATTGAGAAAGACAGCTCTGCCAATGCAGTGGATGTCGACAGCATCAAGATCCTAAAGTAATTCACGCGCTGGATTAATGCAGTGGCCCCCATGCGGGTCAGAAAAAAGCCCTCATGATGAGGGCTTTCTCGTATCAGAATGTGTCAGCGTGCCTCTGAATGCGATTATTTTAGCACGGTACGCAAACGCTGAATTTTCTCTTCCAAAATCGAGGCTGGGCAACCCAGGTTCAAACGGATGAAACCGCGGCCATCGTCACCAAACCCGTATCCCATGGTCGGAATAACACCGGCTTTGTGCAAACGCTGCTCCAGCTCTTCATCGTCCATGCCCATGCCGCGGCAATCGAGCCACGCCAGATAGGTCGATTCCTGTAAACGGTACGTCACTTGCGTCAATTCGTTACCGACAAAGTCCGCCAAACGCTGGTTATTGGCTTCCAGATACACCAAGGTATCATCCAGCCAGTCTTTACCATGACGGTACGCCGCTTGGTTCGCCAAAATACTGAACGCACTGTAGACGTCAATCCCGTAGGCCAGCAGCTTAGACTTTAATGCCTCTGCTTCTTTCTCATTCGGGATCATGGTGTTGGTCAGACGCATCGATGGCAGACCAAATGACTTGGTACCAGCAATACACACTGCCAGCTTGTCAAAGTACGTTGGGTCAACGCGCAGGCAACTAAAGAAGGTGTGACCACGGAACACGATGTCCGCCCAGATCTCATCGGAGATCAAGTACACGCCGTACTGGTGACACAACTGGCACACGCGTGTCACTTCCTCTTCAGTCCACACGCGACCACCCGGATTGTGCGGGTTACAGAACATCATGATCTTCACGCCGTCTTTGAACTGCTGCTCAAGATCATCAAAGTTAATGGTGTAATATCCGTTGTCATTGATCAGCGCCGATTCTGCCACGGTACGCTGCGTGTTCGTGATGGTACGGTAGAAGGCATGGTACACAGGGCTCAGTACCAACACCTTATCCCCCACCTGACTCCAACGCTCCACCAGCATCGCAATCGCAGGCAGGCTGCCCGGCGTGGTGTGGAACCATTCTTTTTTCAATGTGACCTGATGGCGTTCTTGCCACCAATCAATCACCGAATTGAAATACTCGTCGCCACGCTCAGAGTAACCAAAAATACCGTGCTCAAGGCGTGCTTTCAGTGGTTCTGTAATAAAATCGGGCGCTTTAAAATCCCAGTCAGACACCCAACTTGGCAATGCCTCACCTTCCGGCACACCCAGCCACTTTTCCATGTAATCCCACTTCAAGCAGTCCGTACCGTAACGGTTGATCACTGTATCCAATTCGTGCGCCATATAAACCTCGTATAAAGCAGGAAGCGCTGACCCTCTCAACGCTGCCTGTGTTTTCTCTTCAAATGATGATGATATTTTTTCTTCTACATGACGCCGTTGTGGCTTCACGTCGTCGTTCTTTTATGCCGCCAATGTGTTACGCCGTCGCCGGTTCACCCTGACGCACGTCTTTCACAGCCTTCGCGATACCCACCCCTGTCACCGCCCAAATCATGGCAAAGAAAATCGCAGAGTAGTTTTGAATCGCCCAAGGCAAGTAATCTAACGTTGATACACCCAGTGTCGCCGCCATAAACACACCGGCATTGGTCCAAGGCACCAGCGGCTCAATCACCGTACCGGCATCTTCAATGGTACGAGACAGGTTCTTCGCATCCAGCTGCATTTTCTTGTACGTGTCACGGAACAATTCAGAAGGGATCAACAGGGCTAACTTACCGTCAGAGGTGGTACATACCACAGTAATGGTGGTCACAATGGTCGCGCCAATCAGGCTCGCAGTGCCTTTAATGCCTTTCGCCATCGTGTTCACCAACACATTCAGGCCGCCCGTCAGTGCTAACGTCCCGGCAAAAGAGAAGGCACAGAACACCAACAGCACCACACCCATCATGGATGTCATACCGCCACGGTTCACCAATGTCACCACATCAGAGACCAATGCCACATCCCCAAGGCCCGCATCCGCAAACATGCTCACTTTAAAGCCGCTCAGCATCGCATTCAGCGCCGTCACCAAGCTGAAACCTTGGAAGATCACACCGTTTGCCACGCCGATAGCAATGGCAGCCAGCATCAATGGGATCGTTGGCAACTTGCGGATTGCGCCCCACAAGATCAGCGCAGGCGGCAGCAATAAGAAGATATTCAGTGTGAACAACTGCTCAATGTTCGCCAGAATCGCCAACACTTTTTCAGGGGTGTCCGCACTCACATCGCTGTTACCGGCAAAGAAGAACACCACACTCGTCAACAAAAACGCGGGAATCGTTGTCCACAGCATGTGCTGAATGTGCGAGTACAAATCGGTACCCGCCACGACAGGGGCAAAGTTGGTACTGTCTGAAAGGGGGGAGATCTTGTCACCAAAATACGCGCCAGATACGACCGCACCGGCCACCGCCGCCAAGTTCGCATCCATACCGGTTGCGACGCCCATCAGTGCGACACCGACCGTACCGGCAGACCCCCAAGAGGTACCCGTACACAGTGACACTAAACAGGTCACTAAAAATGCTGTCAGGATCAGGTATTCAGGGCTGATAATTTTCAGGCCGTAAAATACCAACATCGGAATCGTACCGCCGACCATCCAGCTACCGATCAAACCGCCCACCAGCACCAAAATGAATACCGCAGGCAAGGCTTTCGCCAAACGATCGATGATGGCCGATTGAATATCATCCCAACCGTAACCCAGTTTCCACGCCACGCCTGCCGCAACAACCGCAGACGCCAGCAATAAACTTTCGATTGGCAGGCCGTACATGCCGTAGCCAATCACTAAAAATCCCAACATAGCAATGATAGGGAGCAAGGCTAATCCTGCTGGCGGTGTCGTTATTGTTTTATTATTCATGTAATTTACATCCGAAACAGTATGATGGTACAGAGAAATTTTGAAACAAAACCGGTTTAACTCAATGCCTGCAGAATAATGTGTCAGAAACGAGAGTTCTGTGATGGAATTCACCAATAAAAAACAATATTATCAGATGTAAATTACATGATTTAAAAATGAGATCTTGCACACACATGACCACGATTAATGATGTAGCCAAAGCCGCAGGCGTCTCGACCGCCACTGTTTCCCGCGTGATCAACCAATCACCCAATGTCATGCCTGACACCATTGCCAAAGTGGAAGCGGTCATGCAACAGATGGGCTATCAGGTCAAAGGGAACCGTCGCCTGACGATCAACCAGGGTCACGATACCCTCGGCTTAATCGTCAGCCGCTTTAACTCCCCCTTTTATGGCTTGCTGACCCAAGGGGTGGAAAAAATCGCCCGTAAACACCAGCGCAAAGTCATTGTCGCCAGCGGTGACTACGATGCCACGTGCGAAGAAGAGGCGATTCAGTTCATGCTGAACAAAGGCTGCCGTAATATCGTGATCCACAGTAAAGCGATGAGTGACGATGCGTTGATCCGCCATGCGGAACAGCTACCCGGTTTCATCGTGGTCAACCGTCATGTACCCGCCATCGCATCACAATGTGTGTGGCTGGATAACAGTGAAGGCACCTACAAAGCGACCCAGCATTTGATTGAACTGGGCCATACACGCATTGCGTATTTATCGTGTGAAATGGAAGTGGATGATAAATTCGATCGTTTTGATGGCTATCGCCGCGCCCTAGAAGAAGCCGGTATTGATGTGAATCCTGACTGGATTGAAGAAGTGCCTTTCGGTGAGCCTGGCGGGGCATTAGCGGCCACTAACCTGCTCAACAAAGGGTTGCCGGTGACGGCGATGGTGGCGTTCAATGATTTCTATGCCGCCGCTGCGATGCAAGTATTCAAAGAGCACGGCGTGGCGATCCCAGAACAACTGTCTATTGTCGGCTTTGATGATGTATTGCCGCAGTGCTATTTCAGTCCGAAGCTGACGACCATTCGCAGCCCGATTGAAAGCATGGCGATCAATGCCGCCCGTTTATCACTGGAAGGCACCGACAGTCCGCTGTCTCGCATCTTTCACCCCCTATTGATCAAACGTGATTCAGCCATGGCGCCACAGCCCGCATAATACATGTTGTACACGAGAATAACGTTCAGTCCCCCTTTATATCTATGCACACCGTAAAGGGGGATATAACACGGCGCTTTTTCTTGCGACTGATTATTCATTCACCTCATTATTGAAAGGCGTGATTTATATAATGGGAAATGCGCTTATTTATATTTTCACTGTCTTGTTATTCTGTGACTGTCGCGCTATTGCGGTTCATTACATCGGTATTTGACACATGATTTTTGTACCCTCTCGAGAAAAAACAACCAAAACAAAACACATTGAGACAAAAACAACCCAAAGAGAGGCAAAAAAAGGCGGCAGACCGCACAGTTACAGCATGCTACGGTGAGTCCGATTAGTGAGGCCGTGGTATCTTCCCCCCTGAAAGTCACACCCATAGACTATTTCGTTGAACTGTTATTATCCCGATTGAATATACCTCTGGACAAAGAACGGTGGATATAAAGCGGGACGTTTTACGTTTGATTTGAAAATAATATTTTTTATTTTCACTTAATTAACACGTAGTAACATTTTTAACCCTTCAATGCCGTCGTTATAAGTATTGATGGTTCGTGGCCACACCGCCACAACGTCATGTTTAGCCTCAGGGAGAGGAACGTGCTTAAAAAAATCACCTTATCTTTTGTACTGACGTTAGCGGTATTAATTTCACTCAGCTGTATGGTGAGTTATCGCTATCTGGATGCGTGGAAAGATGTCAACGTATTAAAAGAAAACAACGCGGTCACCAACACCTTGCTGGTTGCACTGGAAAACACCCTGCTCAGTGCCGAAACTAGCGTGACTGCCCTGTCTAACAGCTTTGCTGATTACGACTTTGACGACCAAACCCTCGCCATTATGGAAAATGTCGTCCGCGATTCAAACGGCCGCTTCATGGGCGTGTATTTCAGTAAGCCAAGCGGTGAAACCTTCACCTATTCGGCGGAACTGAGCGGCGTGATGCCCAACTTCAATGCCAAAGCCCTGCAACGCGAATGGTTTGTTGTGCCGATGCAAGGCCGCAACGTGATCTCCTCCCCGTATTCCAGCTCCACCGGTGAAACCATCATCAGTGTGGCCTCCCCTGTTCGAGATCGTAACCAAAAAATCGTAGGCGTATTGAGCATTGATGTCGACATCAGTGCCGACTTAGCCCGCACGAATATGGAATTCACCATTACCAGCAAAGACGGCCATGTACTGTTTGTGCATGATCAAACCGCACACTGGAAAGGTCAAAACATTTACACTGTGCGCCCGAATTTCAAACAAGCCAGCGCCACGCCTTTGCTTTACCAAGACAGCGAAGGGGTTTACTACACCGTGTCTAAACAAGACTATAACGGTCAGTACGACGTGTTTTCCTTCACCCAGCAAGAAGAAACCATTGCCAACCGCAATACCATGCTAATGATGTTTGTCTTCATCTTGCTGGCTGTCGGGCTGATCTTGGCACTGGTGGTGTTTTACATCGTCAAAAAAGAGATCGATACCAACTTAGGTGATGAGCCGGAAGACTTGGCGCGTAAAATTGAACACTTTGCTGACGGCAACATTGCAGCGGTACAGTTTGCGTCGTCAGGATTGGTGTCAGAATCGCTGCGCAACATGCAAAGCCGTATTCAGTCCCTGTCGCACACCACGCATTCGGTCACTGAGTCTTTGTTGGTGAATCAGTCACACATTGAAACCATCATTGAAGACAACAAAGCGAACGCTCAAAACGAATTTGCAGAAGTCGAACAAGTCGCCGCGGCCATTACCGAACTGTCGACGACCGCGACAGATGTCGCGCACAATGCGGCCATGGCTGATACTCAAGCCACGGAAGTGATGAATGTGGTCTCTATCGGATCTGAAACTATGGTACGCGCGGAATCTATTTCGGTACAGGTGAACGACTCCATCAAAGAATCTGCCATGATCGTTAGCGATCTGCGTCAGTACAGCGACAAGATCAGCTCTGTGGTGGATGTGATCAACTCCATTTCTGAGCAAACGAACCTGCTGGCACTGAATGCCGCGATTGAAGCCGCCCGTGCCGGTGAGCAAGGCCGTGGTTTTGCCGTGGTGGCCGATGAAGTTCGCTCGCTGGCGGCAAAAACCCAGCAGTCAACGGTCGACATTCAAGGGATCATTAATGAGCTGCAAGAACAATCGAAGAAAGCCGATGAATTCATGCTCAACAATGCCAGCCTAGTGGAAGAGTCTTACCGCATGTCGCAAGAGATCTCACAAGCGTTCCAAAACATCATGGCGAAAGTGGAAACCATGAATGACATTAACGCCCTGGTCGCCACCGCGTCGGAAGAGCAATCCTCTGTCACCGCTGACATTTCCCACCGCGTTGAGAACATCAATCACACGGTGCAAGTCAGCTTAGAGAACGCGGTTAAGATCAGTGATGTGAATGTGGAGATCTCTGAACGTATCGGCGCGATCAAAAATGAGATGGCGTACTTTAAGATCTAAGCCTTAAAAGATCTGGCGACGCTTGTGAAGCAGTCACACAGAGACGGCTCAGAAACAACAACGTGACAAAAAAAGAGACAAAAAAAGACAAGCGGTAGCCTCTACCGCTTGTCTTTTTATTCACTGCCGACGGTTAACGGCAGGCTATTACCCGCCGAGCAATCACTGCATGCGCTTTTTCAATCGCGCTAAATCAATCGCACTTGAACGTACCGTGAGCTTAATATGATCATATTCATACTCTTCTTTCACGATACTCATGCTTGAACGAATCTCTCCGATGATCCCTTTCGCGTCATAAGCGACAATGATCTCTTCTTCAATCATGTCATGCTCAGCCACGCTCACGATGTATTGGTGCAGCTTTTTAATATCCATCGGGTTACGCGTTGACATCATCATGGCATCAGGAAATTCTTCCAGTAGCGCCTGTTGCTGTTCAAGGCTAAGCTGATCGGATTTATTCAACACCAATCGCTTTTTAATGCCCTCAACACCCACTTCCTCAAGCACCTCGTGCACCACCTCCAACTGCGATCGGAAAGACGCGTCAGACGCATCCACCACATACAACAGCAATGAGGCATCATGCGCTTCAGCGAGCGTAGAGTGGAAAGAGGCCACCAAATCGTGCGGCAATTTTTTAATAAACCCGACAGTATCTGACACCAAGATACGCGGTTGCGTGATCGGGGACAGCGCACGTACGGTGGTATCCAGCGTGGCAAACAGTTTGTTTTCGCCTTCAACGTCACTGCCCGTAATGGCACGCATCATGGACGATTTACCCGCATTGGTGTAACCCACCAGCGCGACAGAAAACAGCTCAGAACGTTGAGTGCGTCGGCCTTTCATTTCCTCTTGCACGCTCACCAATTCACGGCGTAGTTCCGCTAATTGGTCACGGACTTTACGGCGGTCGAGTTCAAGTGTGGTTTCACCCGCCCCTTTCCCCATTTGGCGCTCTTTGTTGCCACTGGTCGATTCACGCAGTCGCGGCGCTAAATAGTTCAGACGGGCAATTTCAACTTGCAGACGGGCGGTACGCGTACGGGCATGACGGCTGAAGATCTCGATAATGATCCCCGTGCGGTCAAACACCTCGACGCCTAATTGGTTCTCGACATTACGCAGTTGTGATGGGCTTAAATCACAGTCAAACACCACCACATCCGCACAGGCAAACGGCAGATCCTCGGTCGGAATATCCGAAAAATCCAGATCCTCAAATAATGCTTCTGGGTCGATTTCTTCTTCAATCGTCCCTCGGTTGCCCGTCAGGCGGGCGATTTCCGCCAGTTTGCCTTCCCCCAGCACATTCATTTTCTGGGTCGAGCTTTGCTTTTGCGACTGCGTACCGACCACTTTAAACCCAAGGGTCGTGACCAAGCGTGCAAGCTCGGCCAGTGATTCGGTTGCTTCATCGCCTTTAAATTGCGGTGTGCAAATAGAGATAAGTAACGCGTGGTTAAGTGATGCTTTTTCTGTTATTTGCATAATTTTTTATGTCCGTGCACCTAAGCGCCGCCTGATTGTTACGAAAGAGCCTGAATCGTACGCTGTTACTGCGGTGTTTTATAGCGAAATAGCATGTACCGTACGGGCGTTATCGTCATGGATCCCAGCATTCCCACCGTCAGGGGGCAGTGGGGATCACAGTGCCGCCCTGCTCGACCAACACATACCCTGCCTTGCCCGCGCGTTTTACCGCATACAAGGCATCATCAGCATCACGGTACAATCCCGAGAAAGACGCCGTGCCTTCTACATCAAAACACACGCCGACCGAGGCTGAAACAGGGATCGCCTGCGTCATAAACTGCAATTGCATGACCACCTGCTGGGCGATCTTTGCTAAGCGAGCCGCTGATGGCACATGGGGCAGGAAAACCAAAAACTCATCGCCCCCCAAGCGACCGAGAATGCCACTATCACCAAACAGCCCCGCTAATTTCTGGCTGACATCCAGCAATAAACGATCACCGACCACATGCCCGTAGGTATCGTTAACCTGTTTAAAATTATCAAGATCAATCAACAACAATGCCGAGGGTGACGGCGACGCCGTATTGAGTTTGTCTTGTATGGCGGCTTCTAAATAATACCGGTTTAATAATCCTGTCAGGCCATCCACACTCGCGGTTTTATACACCTGCTCCAGCGCAACTTGGCGATAAGAAATATTCATGATCACCACATAAAATACATTCTCATCAGCATGATAGGTGGCAATATCATGAATCCACAGCACCTCACCGCTTTTATGCCTAATTCTAAATTCATAATCTAAAACCGTACCTTCTTGAATTGAATCTCCCACTTTTTTCAATATCGGCGATAAGTCATCCACCACCAAGGCGGCAAAGCGGTCTTGGTGCAGACGGTGCATTTCTTCCCGGGTGTAGCCGACTAACGTATAGAATGCATCATTCGCGCTCACAATCGTGGAGTAAGGATCATTTTTACAAATCAGAAGGCCGCAGGCAGCCCCATTGAAAAAACGTTCATAATGCATTTTGTTTCTTACCTATCACTGTCTTACCTACCACTAGGAAATAAATATTACTATTCAACCTTAATCTTAGTTAACACACCGTCATAACACAGGAAAAACGTCGACCGGGTAGATGAACGCAAGACCGTGAGACGCCGAGGATTAAAGTATCCAGACACAAGAAATGGTGGGAATAACGACTAAGACGAAGAGCAGGATTTAATACAGAAATAACATCGTAAAATATGTCACCCATAAAAATCGCGCGGATTATCCGGTGAAAATTATCACGTTCCAAGTAAAATTTTCCATCACATTCACGGCGTCATTACATTGAATAAAATACCATCGCAGCCACACAGAGCTTGTCGGAATATTCCCACAACCAGCCATGAATACTGGTCACTGTATATACAGCATGCCATTTAGTCACCATTGAGTATGGTATGTAAGTAACCAGCGCCTATCTGGAAGAGAATGCGATGCCACTATCCTGCCCACAGTAGTCCGCCGGATGGTCGTGGTTTAACGGTAAAATCACCCACATCCCCCTGAAAGCCGTTTTCTTATTCATCACCCACTTCCTAGCCTCCCGTATATTGCCAGCATAATAAACACTTTTATTGTGCATGCTGATTTTTACCTTTATTAATTCCAATAACTTTTCAATATGTTAAAGATAAAAAACCCTAAAAACATATTTAAAAGCTAAAATCTACATTGACCTATCTTCTTATCAAGAATAAACGGGTGTAGAGTGCGATGACATTCAGTCTTCATCAATATGTAGATATAACAATGAAAACAAATAAATACGCGACTATCGGCTTGCTCAGTACCCTTGCATTGTTAACCAATACTTGCGCACAAGCAGCCACCGCACCAGAAGCCTTTACGTTTGATATTGCAAACTCCACCATTAATCATAACCTTTCCTCAGGATCTGGCATGGTTATGCATAATGGACAGTTAATTGTGACCGGTGATGATTCACCGTGGTTATTTACGGTAAACCCTGATTTTAACATTGAGAAGAAAGTGATGATTGATCACTTCCCGGTCAATAAACACAATCGAATTAACCATAAAACCAAACCTGACTTTGAATCGATGACGCTGCTCCATTACAACAATCAGCCTTATTACTTTGTTATCGGCTCCGGCAGTAAAAAAACCTTACGAGAAAATGCGTATCTCGTTCCTGTAAAAGGGGGAGAAAACCAAAAACTGTCACTGTCTAACCTGTATACAACACTGCATCAGGCTGCAGGATTTACTCAAGAAGAAAAAATCAATATTGAAGGCATTGCCAACACCGCCAATAAGATTTTCATCTTCAACCGAGGCAATGAAGGTAAAAATGCCATTTTCGCCATGAAGACCACTGATCTCATGCACTATTTAGACGGTCAATCTAAGACACTGCCGTCGTTGAAAGTATATCAAGCGCAACTCCCTACCATTAACGGCGTGCAAGCCTGTTTCTCTGGTGCCGATTACTGGAAAGACAGCAACAGCTTGATTTTCACCGCATCGGTGGAAGGGAATAATCAAAGCAGCGTGAATGATGGTGCGATTCAGGGCAGTTTTGTCGGCGTGTTGCCATTGGCCACATTAGATAAAACGTCGAATCTCGATCTCATTCCTTACAGCCAAAAAGTCGAACAAGGCGGTAAAACGGTTATTACCAAGATTGAATCTATTGCGGTTGCCCAACAAACGTCGCAGCAAGCCAAAGGCTATATCGTCAGTGATAATGATAACGGCACCAGCCAGTTCTTCACCTTTACGATTGATAAGTAATCGTCACACCGTCTGATGACGTGAGACAGTGAATATCAACATGATTAAAAGGTCGCTATTTGCGGCCTTTTTCATATCGTGAGCATTTTTATTCAAAAAAGAAATGCGACCAATAATACCCGCACGGCTCAAGTTTTAAATTTGCATTCAAACAATGCAAAAAACGGCAATATAACAGCGATGAGGGATATTGTAATCACAATACATTCCTATTACTGTAATTTTAATGCTTTCAGACCAATAAGAAAAAAGTCTGAATTCACCTCACTGATATAAATAACAAGACAGAAATAGAAAGGGTGTTTTCAATGTTCCCATTTAGCCACCACAATAAACTGCAGCCTGCGCTTGAATATTGCCAACAACATCACCGCGTGTTGGGTGCCGGACAAGACTTAAGCCCTAAACAAGTCACCATGATCACCCACACCCCTCTTTATCATGAGGCTGAGACTCAAACTCATGCAATGGGATTATCAAATTACGGTGGACTGGCGTGGTTTAGTGCGCGTTTTTTAAAAAACGCCTTAAGACAACGTGAGAAAGGTGAAGAGATAGCGGAAGATATTGACGTGTTATCAAAAAAAATGGCGTCGGTGGCCTTGTGCCTTGGAGACAGCATCCCCGTTTTAGCGCTGTCCACAGCAGATATCGACGCGATTCTAAACGCCGGTGAAATCGCCATGAAATGGCTCGATACCCCATCAAAATAACGCGTTAACTGCCCTTCTTCACACTTCCTGAACACTTCCTTCCCCCTTCCTGCACAACAGATACACCGCGTGCAGGAAGGATTTTCGCCAGCGCTTTCAGTAACGATCTTGCGAACGAGCTCGCTAACGCTGCTGCGAAAATAGCCGCTTAGCCTTATGCCGCTTGCTTCGCCAACCACACTTTCATAAACGCCACTTCATGCTGCTGCGCTTTGATGATGTTTTCAGCAAAGGTTTTGATTTGCTGATCTTTCAAATAAGGCATCACGACTTCTGCCATCTTAATGGCTGCTTCATGGTGCGGGATCATTCCGGCCACGAAATCCACATTCGGATTCCCCATTAATTTCACGGTCATCATGCCGTGCATCACCGCCATCGATTGACTCATCATCGCTTCAGAGGCCTTCATATCCACGTCTTTCGGGTTGATGGTGTTGTGCGCCGCCAGCCACTGCTTCATGAAGATCACTTCTTCTTTCTGACTCTTGATGATGTTTTCTGCCAACTGCTTGATTTGCGGATCGGTCAGTGACGGCAAGATCTTCTCGCTCATCACAATCGCGCCTTCATGATGAGGCAGCATCCCCGCCACAAAATCGTATGACGGCATGCCTGTCAGCTTCAACGTATGCATACCGTGCATCGCCGCCATGGAATCATCCATCATCGCTTGTGAGTTGGCCACATTGCTGTGTGCATTCTGATGATCCCCCTGCTTACCATCGTGTTGCATATCATGTGCAAATACCGCAGAAGATGACAGTAACGCAGCAATAAGAAGGGACAGGCTGACTTTTTTCATTATATATATCTCTTTATATCTGTATTGCCAGCACAATAAAGTATCCCGTAGGTGGAAGGTCAAGCACAGAAATCACGTGGCTTGGGGCACGCATTGTAAAGAAGTGTAAGGGTGTTGCATGTACAACACTCTTTGCAATTATTATAACGACTAATTATGGGTGACTTTTTATTGGGTCATTTTTGTTTGCGTTAGATACGAGAGATTTTTCATGATGCGTAGAACCACGCTATCTCTTTTGGTTGCGTCGAGCCTTTTTTTGGTTGGCTGTGATCAGAGCCCACAGGGACAAGCCCCAAGTGGTCCCGCCCCGACACCGGAAGTCACGGTAATGACCGTGGAACCTGTCCGTCAAACGCTAACGGTTGAGCTACCAGGCCGCAGCCGTGCTTATATGGAAGCCGAAGTGCGTCCACAGGTGACGGGCATTATTTCTGAGCGTAACTTCACCGAGGGTGGCGTCGTCAAAAAAGGCCAATCCTTGTACCAAATTGATGACTCAACGATTCAAGCTGAGCTATTGAGTGCGGAAGCCGAGTTGATCCGTGCGCAAGCCGCAGAAGAGTCCAGCTATTCAACCGTGAAACGTTTCCGCACGTTGATCTCGAAAAAGTCGATCAGCCAGCAGGATCTGGACAACGCCGAAGCCGCTTACAAAGAAGCGAAAGCGCAAGCGCTTGTGGCTAAAGCGAAGATCAACACCGCGAAGATCAACCTGTCTTACGCGAAAGTGGAAGCGCCAATCAGTGGTGTGATCAGCAAGTCGAACGTGACAGCCGGTGCGTTAGTGACGGCCAACCAAGCCGCCACACTGACCACCATTCAGCAGCTTGACCCAATCAATGTCGATATCG
Organism: Photobacterium japonica; assembly: GCF_050337005.1. Lineage (NCBI taxonomy): Bacteria > Pseudomonadati > Pseudomonadota > Gammaproteobacteria > Vibrionales > Vibrionaceae > Photobacterium > Photobacterium japonica. Next base: position 65,113 of record NZ_JAKJSN010000031.1, read on the forward strand.
TGCAATCTTCTGCTCAGTTATTGCGTCTAAAAGCCGCGATGTCACAAGGTCACCTGCAAAAAGACGAATCCGCCCAAGTCACGCTTATTCTGGAAGACGGTTCCACGTACGCCCACAAAGGCGCACTGAAATTTACCGAAGTGAACGTCGATGAAGGCACAGGCAGCGTCACATTGCGTGCTGAATTTGCCAACCCAGACGGTTTATTGTTGCCGGGCATGTTCGTGCGTGCAACCGTCACCGTTGGCGTGGATCCACATGCCATCCTGATCCCACAAAACACCGTAACGCGTGATGCAACAGGCAAAGCCTCAGTCATGACCGTGGACGCAGACAGCAAAGTGACGGTAAGACCGGTCACGACCGCAGAAGCGATCAACAACCAATGGCGCATCACCGATGGCTTGAAAGCCGGTGACAAAGTGATCACGACCGGCCTACAAATGGTACGTCCAGGTAGCCCTGTAACGATTCAACCCGGTGAGCAGGCATAATCATGGCACGATTTTTTATCGATCGTCCGGTGTTTGCTTGGGTACTGGCGATTCTGACGATGTTGTCGGGCGTGATGTCCCTGTTCAACTTGCCGGTGTCGCAATACCCAACCATTTCACCGACCACGATCTCAATTAACGCCCGTTACCCGGGTGCCTCTGCCAAAACGGTAGAAGATTCGGTGACGCAGGTTATCGAACAAAACATGACGGGGCTGGACTACCTGCGCTACCTGAACTCAAGCAGTGATGCGTTTGGTAACGCCACCATCACGTTGACGTTTGATAGCGAAGCCGATCCCGATATCGCACAGGTTCAGGTACAGAACAAACTGCAATTGGCGATGACGTCGCTGCCGATGGAAGTACAAAGCCAAGGCATCATCGTCAACAAAGCGAATAGCTCGTTCTTGATGGTCGTCGCGGTGTATTCTGAAGATCCTGACTTCACGGAAAACGACATCGGTGACTTCGTTGTTACCAATATTCAAGATCCGATCAGCCGTATCAGTGGTGTCGGCCAAGTGCAGGCGTTTGGTTCACAATACGCGATGCGTGTGTGGCTCGACCCATTCAAACTGACGCAGTTCAACCTGACAGCGATTGATGTGGCCAATGCCATTCGTGAGCAGAACGCGCAAGTCTCATCGGGTCAATTGGGTGCAGCACCGGCGCAAAAAGGCCAACTGCTGAACGCAACGATCTCGTCGGCCAGCCGTTTAACCAACGTATCAGAGTTCAATAACATCATTTTGAAATCTGAAGCGAACGGTTCCAACGTGTACCTGCGAGACGTGGCACGTGTTGAGCGCGGCGCTGAAAGCTACGACATCAACGGTCAGTACAACGGCTTCCCGGCGGCAGGTTTGGGTATCTCACTGGGTACCGGTGCCAACGCACTGGACACGGCCGAAGCGGTCAAGGCGCGTCTAGCACAGATCAGCGAAACCTTCCCTGACGGTGTGAAAATCGCCTACCCGTTTGAAACCACCCCGTTTGTTGAAGCGTCGATCAAAGAAGTGGTGAAAACCCTGCTAGAAGCGGTATTGCTGGTCTTTATGATCATGTACCTGTTCTTGCAGAACTTCCGCGCGACCTTGATCCCAACGATTGCGGTACCGGTGGTATTGCTCGGCACCTTTGCCGTGCTGTACGCGACGGGCTTCAGTGTGAACACCCTGACCATGTTTGCGATGGTACTGGCCATCGGCTTGTTGGTGGATGATGCCATCGTGGTGGTCGAGAACGTCGAACGTGTGATGCATGAAGACGGTCTCGATCCAAAAGAAGCGACCAAAAAATCGATGGGCCAGATCACCGGCGCCTTGATCGGTGTCGGCTTGACGTTGTCAGCGGTATTCGTGCCGATGGCCTTCATGTCAGGCTCAACGGGCGTGATTTACCGTCAGTTCTCTATCACTATCGTCGCAGCCATGACGCTGTCGGTATTGGTGGCGATCATCCTGACCCCTGCCCTGTGTGCAACTTTGCTGAAAAAGAGCGACGCCGAATTTGGCGAGAAAACCGGCTTCTTTGGTTGGTTTAACCGCAAATTCGACGCGGTGACCGCAGGTTATGAAGCGGGCGTGGCGAAAATGCTCAAGCGTACGGGCCGTATGCTGTTGGTGTTCCTTGCGATGAGTGCGGGCACGGGTTGGCTGTTCATGAACCTGCCGACCTCGTTCCTACCGGATGAAGACCAAGGCACCGTGTTCTCGATGGCGATTTTGCCACCGACCTCGACCCAAGAGCAGACAGAAAAAACACTGGATAAAATCCGTACCTATTTCTTGGAAGAAGAAAAAGACAACGTGGAATCCGTGTTCTCGGTCGCGGGCTTTAGCTTTGCCGGCCAAGGTCAAAACATGGGTATGGCGTTCATCGGTCTGAAAGACTGGTCTGAGCGTCAAACACCGGGCTCTGACGCGGCGTCACTGACGGGCCGTGCCATGGGTTACTTCTCAACGATTAAAGAAGCCATGGTGTTTGCCTTTGCGCCACCGGCCATTCAAGAGTTGGGTAACGCATCCGGTTTCGATTTCTACTTGCAAGATTCGCTCGGCTTAGGCCATGACGCATTGGTTGCAGCGCAATACCAGATGTTAGGTATGGCGGCACAAAACCCGAAACTGGTGGGTGTGCGTCCAAACGGTCAGGCCGATGCGCCGATGTACCAAGTAAATATCGACCACAGCAAACTGCGTGCATTGGGTGTCAGCATTAATGATGTGAACCAAATCCTGTCGTCGGCATGGGGTGGTGCTTACATTAATGATTTCATCGACCGTGGTCGCGTGAAGAAAGTCTTGATGCAAAGTGATGCTGAGCACCGCATGCAACCGGAAGACTTTGATTCTTGGTATGTGCGTAACGCACAAGGCGAGATGGTGCCATTTTCTGCTTTCGCCACCGGCGAGTGGAGCTACGGTTCACCGCTGCTACAGCGTTTCAACGGCATGCCTGCGATGAATATCCAAGGTGGCGCCGCGCCGGGTGTGAGTACCGGTGAAGCGATGGCTGAAATTGAAGCCATGGTGAAGCAACTTCCTGCGGGCTTCACCATCAACTGGAACGGTATTTCTTACGAGGAACGCCTGTCAGGTAACCAAGCGCCAATGCTGTACGCGTTGTCGATTCTGGTTGTCTTCTTGGTGCTTGCAGCCTTGTACGAGAGCTGGTCAGTCCCATTAGCCGTGGTACTTGTGGTACCGTTGGGCGTACTGGGTGCGGTACTGGCGGTGATGAGCCGCGGCATGGATAACGATGTGTTCTTCCAGGTGAGTCTGTTGACCACCGTGGGTCTAGCGACCAAGAACGCCATCCTGATCGTAGAATTTGCCAAAGAATACTACGAAAAAGGTGCCGGTTTGATTGAAGCGACCTTGCATGCGGTACGTGTGCGTCTGCGTCCTATCATCATGACCTCGCTGGCGTTTGGTCTGGGTGTTGTGCCGCTGGCGATCAGTTCGGGCGTCGGCTCGGCGGGTCAGAACGCGGTAGGTACCGGGGTACTGGGCGGCATGGTGAGTGCGACCCTACTGGGTATCTTCTTCGTGCCAGTGTTCTTCGTGGTGGTGGAACGTCTGTTCGACCGTCATAACAAGAAAAACGCCCAAGCGAAAGCCGTCACGTCGGCACCTGTGACGGAGTAAGGCGGCGTTATACTGCCTTGCGGTAACATGAAAAAAAGAGCGCTGACGCTTTCAGCGCTCTTTCTTTTTGCATCAAGCTCTTTTTTGCATGAACAGTCAGTTAAACACAGACATCCACCGAAATTTAAGTAGGCCACGATGAAAGAACAAAAAATCTCTCCCATTTCCGTGTTGGATCAAAGCCCGATGTACGTGTGCAGTGTCATGCAACGCATGTACCGCAACCGCGCCTCGGTTGAACTGTCTGAGCCGTACCAAATGACATTAGAGATGGCGAGTGCCTTAGCGGCCTTGGAAGAATTTCAACCGATGAGCCAACAGGAATTGGCTGATGCCGTGATGACCGAGCGCAGCGTTGCCAAACGCATGGTGGATAACCTCGAAAAGCGCGGTTTTGTGGCAGTGTCCAAATGCGAAACCAATCACCGCCTGAAAATGCTGTCGCTCACCCCTGACGGTATGGCAGCGTTCCAGTTTGCCCACCAAACCATGGATAACTTACAGCAGGATTTCTTTGCATGCCTATCTGAAGGCGAGTCTCACGAATTTTCTCGCTTAGTGCGTAAGCTGACGCAAGCGAACCTCTGATTGTCAGTGGCGCGGCCTCGATACGCCTTTGCACATATAACCCGTGAACAGATGAACCTCTGACTCTCAGAGGCTCTCCTTCTTTTCGGCAGCTTAATTCGCCCTTCTCATCATCCAATCTTCCCCTGCCATTCTGTTCGTTACAGCTCGTTCGCAATACGTCTGTAGCCACGCACCAAGGTATGGTTGGCCGACACGACCGATTCAGAAAACGCAGAATATTCCGGCGGCACTTTCGAGATGCTGTTGAGATCAAACTCCGCCCCAATATTGGTCATCGGTGGCACGTGGAACCCTTCCGGCAAATCCAATCCATCCACCACACAGTTATGGCGGATCACACAACCTTTGCCAATCGTGGTATTGAACACCACCGAGTTAAAGCCGATAAACACGTCATCACTCACTTCACACGGGCCGTGAATGATTGAACGGTGGGCAATAGATGTTCGCTCACCAATGGTTACCGCCATCCCCGCTTTGGAATGGATCACCACGCCGTCTTGAATATTGGTATCGCGCTTGATCACAATCGCTTCCATATCACCCTGCTCATTCACTTCATCAGCACGGATCACCGCATACGGACCAATAAACACGTTATCTTCAATAATGACCTTGCCACAAATAATGGCCGTCGGATCAATAAACGCCGTTTCAGAGACAGTCGGCATATGGCCACTTGGATTTCGTCTTAACATGTCACTTCTCTCTTCCCATGAATAAAAATATGTCGGTACCTCACGATGCTGACCCGCTTGCCAGCATCACCTTGTATCACTTCTTCCGCAAAAAGCGTGAGTAACGTTAGTTTGCAGGATTGGGGGGTCAAACAAGATGCGAGTAAGCCAACGTCCTTTCCCTTACTTCCCTAATCATGACACCCATTTTTTAATCGTGACAGCCATGATTAAACCCTTCTCTAATCGTGACACCCATTGTTAATAGCGCTAAATAAACGTAAGCGCTGAATTAACCCCACCTTCAATAATTCAGCCACATAGACGATCCTGTTTCTTCGTTATTTAAGGAGAAACACCATGACATCTACCAAACGACAACATTGGCAGTCTATTATCGATGAGCAAACCCAAAGCGACCTCACCAAAGCCGATTTTTGTCAGCAGCGTAATATCAAACTGGCGACGTTTTACTATTGGCTGAAAAAGCTACGCACTAATGACGAGATTCAATGTGTATTACCTATCTTGCTCGATGAAAAGGCAGAGGCTTCATGCGTTGAAGTGTTTCTGCCTAGC
>NZ_JAKJSN010000032.1:0-67483 GCF_050337005.1 Photobacterium japonica
AAAACAAGCATTGAGGCTTATCACTTTAAATAATGGTGCGCGCGGGAGGATTCGAACCTCCGACCGCCTGGTTCGTAGCCAGGTACTCTATCCAGCTGAGCTACGCGCGCACTAAATCGGTGTAACAGTAACAAGCATTGAGGCTTATCACTTTAAATAATGGTGCGCGCGGGAGGATTCGAACCTCCGACCGCCTGGTTCGTAGCCAGGTACTCTATCCAGCTGAGCTACGCGCGCACTAAATCGGTGTAACAGTAACAAGCATTAAGGCTTATCACTTTAAATAATGGTGCGCGCGGGAGGATTCGAACCTCCGACCGCCTGGTTCGTAGCCAGGTACTCTATCCAGCTGAGCTACGCGCGCACTAAATCGGTGTAACAGCAACAAGCATTAAGGCTCATCACTTTAAATAATGGTGCGCGCGGGAGGATTCGAACCTCCGACCGCCTGGTTCGTAGCCAGGTACTCTATCCAGCTGAGCTACGCGCGCACTGAGTTGTTGCTATATTTTTACAGGACAACAATTTTTTCTATAAGGTAACAATAAATGTTTTTTAGAAAAACACCTAACGGCCAATGCGTTTCCGTATTGGCTTCAGTAACAATCCATTGATACCTAAGAAGAAAGTGGTGCGCGCGGGAGGATTCGAACCTCCGACCGCCTGGTTCGTAGCCAGGTACTCTATCCAGCTGAGCTACGCGCGCACTGTTTGTTGCAGTGCCTTTTTGCTAGAAAAGGCAGTTTGCGTCAACACTATCGATGTCACATCTTGTGAAAGACAGTGCCGTGCAAATAATGGCGGTGAAGGAGGGATTCGAACCCTCGATACGGTATTAAGCCGTATACTCCCTTAGCAGGGGAGCGCCTTCAGCCTCTCGGCCACCTCACCGCAAATTTGATGGTGCGCGCGGGAGGATTCGAACCTCCGACCGCCTGGTTCGTAGCCAGGTACTCTATCCAGCTGAGCTACGCGCGCACTTTAAATTTGGTGTTGCAACAACAAGCATGAGGCTCATTGCTTTAAATGATGGTGCGCGCGGGAGGATTCGAACCTCCGACCGCCTGGTTCGTAGCCAGGTACTCTATCCAGCTGAGCTACGCGCGCACTGTTTTGTTTCTGTCTTCTTTTTGCTAAGAAAGAATGGCGGTGAAGGAGGGATTCGAACCCTCGATACGGTATTAAGCCGTATACTCCCTTAGCAGGGGAGCGCCTTCAGCCTCTCGGCCACCTCACCGTTAAATCTGATGGTGCGCGCGGGAGGATTCGAACCTCCGACCGCCTGGTTCGTAGCCAGGTACTCTATCCAGCTGAGCTACGCGCGCACTTTTTGTTTCTTTTCGCATATTCTTTCTTAGAGAAAGAATGGCGGTGAAGGAGGGATTCGAACCCTCGATACGGTATTAAGCCGTATACTCCCTTAGCAGGGGAGCGCCTTCAGCCTCTCGGCCACCTCACCGTCTTGCGGAGGCCTATACTACTGATAGCCAAAAATAAGTCAAACACTTTATTGTGAAAAAACGACACTTACAGCGCGAACGAGCACTTAATAAACAACACGGCAATTTATCATGCGTAACAGCCGAGTATTCCGTCACTTTTCGCTATTTCGACGCCCAGTAAACAGGGGAATTAAAAAAGGCCAGCACATCGGCTGACCTTCTTCAAATTAGTAGTTACCAGAACTCTGGGAACCCGCTTCTTTCTCTGCTTGAATGCGCATGTAGATTTCTTCGCGGTGCACAGAAACTTCTTTAGGTGCATTTACACCGATACGGACTTGGTTACCTTTTACACCAAGTACAGTAACAGTTACTTCATCACCGATCATTAGTGTTTCGCCTACGCGGCGTGTCAAAATTAGCATTCGTGTGCTCCTTGAGTAATCTCAGCTTTATAAGAGTTAACGTTGGCGTATCCAACAATTTTTACATTTCGTAAAAGCTCACTGATCAAGAAACAGCGAGAATTGTTCGATTATCCAGACTTTCGGCGTCAACCACAAACTTTTTGTGGATGCCGTCAACCGCTAACTGCTGGTCCACACTATTAATCAAGATAGATAAACAGCGTATGGATTGTTTTTGTTGATAAATTGTCAGCCCCATCTCTGCCATCATGGCCTGCAATGCGTCACGCAACGGACTAACGTGTTCGCCCACCAATGACAAGGTGGATACCCCTGCCACGGTGACCGTCGGGACATGCATCCCCCACTTCAGTCGCGCCAAATCATCGTTGGCCACCACAACAAGTGTGGCATCACTGTCATCAGCATAGCACCATGCATCCAAGCCTAACAGCGTCAACCGCTCTCTTACCGCGTTAAACGGGGCATCGACACGGACTAATAGCTGTTGGCTCATCACGGCGACACCGACGGCGGCCTGCGACGATGAGACAGAAAAGTCGACAAGCGTGCCCTCGCCTTCTTCGAAGGACGACAACACACGTAAAGGAACCTGATGCGATTGAGCATATTCAACCGACTGTAATTGTAGCACTTTTGCACCAAAACGTGCCATTGTCGTCATATCATCGAAATGAATAGACGACAAACGGCGAGCGGTCGTCACTAACCGAGGGTCCGTGGTATACACCCCATCGACATCGGTAAAGATCTGACACTCGTCCGCGCGCAACGCACTCGCAATCGCGACTGCGGTAGTGTCTGAACCGCCGCGCCCCAAGGTCGTGATGTTGTTATCGCTATCACGACCTTGAAAGCCAGCCACCACAACAATGTGGCCAGCGTTCAACAGAGACGTCAGGTTATCAGTGTCTACCTGCATGATGCTGGCATTATTAAATGCATTATCCGTACGGATGGTGACTTGATCTGCCGTCATTGAGGTCGCACGGAAACCGCGCTTGTTCAATGCCATCGCCAATAACGCGATCGTGACCTGTTCCCCTGTTGATAACAGGACATCCAGTTCACGCTGATCAGGAACGTCATCCACCTGTTTTGCCAAACCCAGCAAGCGGTTTGTTTCGCCCGCCATTGCGGACACGACCACGACAATTTGATGACCTTGCTGGCGCGCTTGAATCACGCGCTCAGCAACCGCTTCAATGCGTTCGATATCCCCTACCGATGTGCCACCAAATTTCTGCACCAATAGTGCCACTGCACCTCTCCACTCTTACAGTTTGTCAGCCAACCAAGGGGCAACCGATTCCAATGCAGCCGGTAGCGCAGCAGCATCTGTACCACCCGCTTGTGCCATATCAGGACGACCACCGCCCTTACCGCCAACTTGTAGCGCGACAAGGTTAACCAGATCACCGGCTTTTACTTTGCCGATCAAATCTTTGGTTACGCCAGCAATCAGGCCCACTTTGCCTTCGCTCACGTTACCTAGCACGACCACACCGCTGCCTAGCTGATTTTTCAGCTCGTCAACCATGCCACGTAGGGCTTTATTGTCTGCGCCATCCAGCTTCGTGATCAGGACCTTCACGCCGTTGATCTCTTGTACCAGATTGATAAGGTCAGCACTTTCTTGTGCCGCTAGCTTATCTTTCAATTGCTGAATTTCTTTTTCTAGCTGCTTGCTGTGTGCAACCAATGCGCTTACTTTTGTCGCCACAGAAGCGGCATCGGATTTCACCAAGCTTGCTGTTTCAGCGATCAATGCATCTTGCGCGTGCAGTGCCGCGATAGCCGCTTCACCTGTTACCGCTTCGATACGACGTACGCCTGCCGCGATACCGCCTTCAGAGACGATCTTAAACAGGCCGATGTCACCGGTGTTCGCCGCGTGGATACCACCACACAGTTCTACCGAGAAATCACCCATGCTCAGTACGCGTACTTCGTCATCGTATTTTTCGCCAAACAGCGCCATTGCACCTTTTTCTTTGGCTGATTCGATGTCCATGATGTCAGTACTGATCACATGGTTACGACGGATTTGCGCGTTCACAACACGCTCAACTTCACGCAATTCTTCTGGCTTCACCGCTTCAAGGTGAGAGAAGTCAAAACGCAGGCCATCGGCTTTCACCAGTGAGCCTTTCTGTGCCACGTGCTCACCCAATAGGTTGCGCAGTGCCGCATGCATCAGGTGTGTGGCTGAGTGGTTTAGGCTCACAGCGGCACGACGAGCTGCGTCTACCGTTGCCACCAACGTGTCACCCACGCTCAAGCTGCCTTCAGACACCTGACCTTTGTGACCAATCGCCGCGCCGAATTTCTGGGTATCTGCGACATTGAACTGTACACCTTGTGCGTTTAGCACACCGGTATCACCACACTGACCGCCTGACTCGGCGTAGAATGGGGTGTTGTCTAGCACAACCAGAACGTCTTCACCTGCGTTAACGCCGTCAACTTGCTCGCCATCACGGTACAGAGCAACAACCGTTGCTTCACCCGTGGTCGCGTTGTAGCCACAGAATGCGGTTTCTGCATCGACTTTAATTGCGTTGTTGTAGTCCACACCAAACTGACCCGCTTCGCGTGCACGCTGACGCTGTGATTCCATTGCATCGTTGAAGCCTTCTTCATCGATAGAGAAACCACGCTCACGCGCCACATCGTTAGTCAAATCAGCAGGGAAGCCGTACGTGTCGTACAGTTTGAATACCGTTTCGCCGTCAAGAATGTTGCCGTCTAGGTTATCTAGCGCTTCAGCCAGAATATCCATACCGCGTTCAAGCGTACGACCGAAGTTTTCTTCTTCGATTTTCAGTACTTTCTCAACCAATTCTTGCTGCTTGATCAGCTCTTCGCCTGCGCTGCCCATCACGTCAGCCAGTGGACCCACCAACTTGTAGAAATATGAGCCTTTTGCACCCAGCTTGTTACCGTGACGTACAGCACGACGAATAATACGACGTAACACGTAACCACGGCCTTCGTTTGACGGCATCACGCCATCAGCGATCAAGAACGCACATGAACGGATGTGGTCAGCCACAACGCGTAGCGACTGGTTGCTCAAATCGTCAAACCCGATCACCGCCGCCGCTTCTTTGATCAAGCGCTGGAAGATGTCGATTTCGTAGTTTGAATGCACGCCCTGCATGATCGCAGAGATACGCTCGATACCCATGCCGGTATCTACCGATGGCTTAGGTAGCGGTTCCATGGTGCCGTCTGCGTGACGGTTGAACTGCATAAATACGTTGTTCCAGATCTCGATGAAACGGTCGCCGTCTTCATCTGGAGAACCCGGAGGACCACCAGCAATGTGCGCGCCATGGTCGTAGAAAATTTCGGTACATGGACCACAAGGACCGGTATCGCCCATCTGCCAGAAGTTGTCAGACTCAAACGGCTTACCACCGTCCTTATCACCGATACGGATGATACGTTCAGCCGGAATGCCAACCGCTTTGTTCCAAATATCGAAGGCTTCGTCATCGGTCTGGTAAACCGTGACAAGCAAACGATCTTTTGGCAGCTGAAGCACCTCAGTCAGGAATTCCCATGCAAATGCGATAGCGTCTTCTTTGAAGTAATCACCAAAGCTGAAGTTACCCAGCATTTCAAAGAAAGTGTGGTGACGCGCGGTGAAACCCACGTTTTCCAAATCGTTGTGCTTACCGCCAGCACGCACACAGCGCTGCGACGTTGTCGCACGCGTATAGGCACGCTTTTCAAGGCCGAGGAAGCAATCTTTAAATTGGTTCATCCCTGCGTTAGTGAATAGCAAGGTAGGATCGTTGTGTGGAACTAACGATGAACTCTCTACGATTTGGTGTCCTTTGCTTTCAAAGAACTTGAGGAACGCGTTACGTACCTCATCAGTGCTCATGTACATTGGCAATTCCTGAATAATGCTTTTCTGTAAACTGAATAGTCGAATTTAGCGATTTTCCTATCACCCATGGCTTCCTCCCGTCCAAGGTAGGACACACGGGGAAGGCAGTGATTGAACTAACATAAATTCTTTGAAGGTTATTGTAAAACAACGGCAGGCAATACGGGAAACGTTATGTTGAGAAATGGGGCAATTTCAGCTCACGGAATGTGCAGCACATCGCGACACAATGCGGACAGTTTGTCTTGGTGGAAACCGCAAAGGTTGCCATTTGGCATATTGACGAACGTCTGAACGGCGCAGACATAAACAACACATACAAAAAAGCCCTGCTTAGCAGGGCTCTTGGGAAGGAAAAAGATTAGAATTCTTCGTCTTCGGCATCCATTTCTTTCAGGTTGGGCTCTTTGCCTACCGCTGCGTCATCCTCTGGATTATTCAGCAGCAAATCACGCAACGACTTTTCAATTTCTGCTGCGATAGCTGGGTTTTCAGCCAGGTACTTGCATGAGTTCGCTTTACCTTGGCCGATCTTATCGCCTTTGTAGCTATACCATGCGCCCGCTTTTTCAATGAACTTGTGCTTCACGCCCAAGTCAATCAGCTCGCCATTACGGTTAAAGCCCAAGCCGTACAAAATTTGCGTTTCCGCTTGTTTAAACGGTGCTGCAATCTTGTTTTTAACCACTTTGATGCGCGTTTCGTTACCCACGACTTCGTCGCCTTCTTTCACTGCGCCCGTACGGCGAATATCAAGACGTACAGAGGCGTAGAACTTCAGGGCATTACCACCGGTGGTGGTTTCTGGATTACCAAACATCACACCGATCTTCATACGGATCTGGTTGATGAAGATACACATACAGTTTGACTGCTTCAGGTTACCGGTCAATTTACGCATTGCCTGCGACAACATACGTGCCTGCAGACCCATGTGTGAATCACCCATTTCACCTTCGATTTCCGCCTTTGGCGTTAGCGCGGCAACGGAGTCAACCACCAGAATATCAACAGCGCCTGAACGCGCTAGGGCATCAGCGATTTCGAGTGCTTGTTCGCCGGTATCTGGCTGAGAAACCAATAGCTGGTCAATATCTACGCCCAATTTTTTCGCGTAGATTGGGTCAAGGGCGTGCTCAGCATCAATGAAGGCACACGTTTTGCCTTGACGCTGTGCAGCAGCAATCACTTCTAGCGTTAGTGTGGTTTTACCTGATGATTCCGGACCATAGATTTCTACGATACGGCCCATTGGCAAACCACCCGCACCCAAGGCGATATCTAACGATAACGAACCTGTAGACACAGTCTCAACATCCATTGTGCGGTTATCGCCCAACTTCATGATCGAGCCTTTACCGAATTGTTTTTCAATTTGACCTAATGCGGCGGCAAGTGCCTTCTGCTTATTGTCGTCCATTCGACTCTCCCAGGGATGCTGAATTAATGCTTAGATTAAGTACTGATAATGATGACTAGTATACTGTCTATTCATACAGTGTCTAGCCCTGGATAAAACTTTTTCCACGAACGCCCTGTGTTATTGATCACTCTCACGCTTTTTCGACGGCATCCACGCGCTGGATCACCCCGTGCAGCGCGGCCTCAATCGCCTGTTGACGCACGGCATGGCGTTCACCGAGGAAATGATAGCAACGAGCACTCATCCAACCGGTATGATCCGCCCAGGCTAACCACACCGTGCCTACCGGTTTGGCTTCGCTGCCGCCCCCCGGCCCAGCAATGCCACTGACGGCCACACTGATATGGGCCAACGAGTGCGCCAACGCACCGCGCGCCATCTCATGCACCACCGCTTCACTGACGGCGCCGTGTTCATTCAGGGTCTGCGCGGCAACGCCGAGCATGTCCTGCTTCGCCTCATTGCTATAGGTAATAAAGGCCCGATCAAACCATGCCGAACTGCCGGCTACCTCAGTTATCGCACAGGCAATCCCGCCTCCGGTACACGATTCCGCCGTGGCCGCTACCCATTGCTGGCGAGCCAATCGCTGGCCAAGTTGTACTGCAAGTTCCATCGCTGTCTTCCTGTTATACGTCGCCGACGACGCACCCATCGACGGCGTGTGTGCTGATAGGGCTACACCTTACTCCGCACCGCCTCAAGGAGCAACGGCATCGCAAGGAGCAAGTCTGTGCCGATGCCTTTCGTCATTCCCCCCTTCGCATCACCCTCAATATGGCTATTCTCCCACGATCAAAAATCCCTCGAGGCTCTTTGCCCCACGCAGCGATTCACGTATCCTAAGCGGTCAGAAATTTTCCCGGACATGGCGGCGCGCCAGCGACCCGACCGGCACTACGAGCAGGCAAAATCGTGACCATAAAAGGCATAGAAAAACACACACCTATGATGCAGCAATTTTTACGGATCAAGGCTGAAAACCCTGAGATCCTGCTGTTTTACCGCATGGGTGACTTCTACGAATTATTCTTTGATGACGCCAAACGCGCTTCCCAGCTTCTCGATATCTCGCTGACCAAACGCGGTGCCTCTAACGGTGAGCCTATCCCGATGGCGGGCGTGCCGTATCACTCTATCGAAGGCTACCTGGCGAAATTGGTACAGCAAGGTGTGTCGGCGGCAATCTGTGAGCAAATTGGCGATCCCGCGACAAGCAAAGGGCCGGTAGAGCGTAAAGTGGTCCGAATTATTACCCCGGGTACCGTCAGCGATGAAGCCCTGCTCAATGAACGCCACGATAACCTGATCGCTGCTATCTACCAGCACGGTAATGCTTTCGGCTATGCCACGTTAGACATTACCTCTGGCCGTTTCATGCTCACCGAGCCGGAAACGGAAGAAGCAATGCAGGCGGAACTGCAACGCACCAGCCCGGCAGAATTGCTGTACCCGGAAGATTTTGCCCTGCCCGGCCTGCTGCAACAGATCAAAGGCAGCCGCCGTCGTCCGGTGTGGGAGTTTGATCTCGACACCGCACGTCAACAATTGACAATGCAATTTGGTACCCGCGATTTAGTCGGCTTCGGGGTTGAGAGCGCGGAACGCGGTTTGTGTGCTGCCGGTTGTTTGCTGCAGTACGTGAAAGACACTCAGCGCACCGCCCTGCCGCATATTCGTGCCATTACCCAAGACACCAAAGATCACGCGGTCATTTTGGATGCGGCCACCCGCCGTAATCTGGAGCTAACGCAGAACCTGTCCGGCGGCTTTGACAACACCTTGGCGTCGGTACTGGATCACACCGCCACCCCAATGGGTAGCCGCTTGCTGAAACGCTGGCTGCATCAGCCTATTCGCGATCAAAAACAACTTAACGGCCGCTTAGACGCTATCAGTGCCTTTAAAGACACGAGCCTGTTTTTGGATCTGGCTGGCGTATTGCGCCACATGGGCGATCTTGAGCGTATTCTGGCCCGTCTTGCGCTGCGTTCTGCTCGCCCACGCGATTTAGCACGCATGCGTACCGCCCTGCAACACCTGCCGGAAGTCAGCGATTTGCTGAGCGAGATCGACCAACCGCGCATCAGCCAACTGGCACACGATGCCGCCCCGATGGACGCACTGTGTGAACTGCTGGAGCGTGCCATCATGGAAAACCCGCCAGTGGTGATCCGTGACGGCGGTGTGTTGGCACACGGTTATAACGCTGAATTGGATGAATGGCGTGATTTAGCCGATGGCGCGACCAAATTCCTTGATGAGCTGGAAGCGAGCGAGCGCGAACGCCACGACATCGACAGCCTGAAAGTCGGCTTCAACCAAGTCCACGGTTTCTTCATTCAAGTCAGCCGCGGTCAAAGCCACTTAGTACCAAGCCACTATGTGCGCCGTCAAACCCTGAAAAATGCGGAACGTTACATCATTCCTGAATTGAAAGCGCACGAAGACAAAGTACTTAATTCCAAATCCAAAGCCTTGGCTTTAGAGAAAAAGTTGTGGGATGAGCTGTTTGATCTGCTGTTACCACACCTTGAGCAACTACAGAATGCCGCCAGTGCACTATCAGAATTGGACGTGTTGGCGAACTTGGCCGAGCGCGCCGATACCCTTAACTACTGCCGTCCAGAGTTGGTGGAACAACCGGGTATTGAGATCAGTGCCGGTCGTCACCCCGTGGTTGAGCAAGTATTGAGTGAACCGTTTATCGCTAACCCGATTTCGCTGCATCAAGATCGTCGTATGCTGATCATCACCGGTCCAAACATGGGCGGTAAATCGACCTACATGCGTCAAACGGCGTTGATCGCGCTGCTGGCGCACGTCGGTTCCTTTGTGCCGGCTGAAGCGGTGAAGATCGGCCCATTAGATCGCATTTTCACCCGTATCGGTGCATCGGATGATCTGGCCTCTGGCCGTTCGACCTTCATGGTCGAGATGACAGAAACCGCCAACATCCTGCACAACGCGACAAAGCACAGTTTGGTGTTGATGGATGAGATTGGTCGCGGTACCAGCACCTACGATGGCTTGTCGCTCGCGTGGGCCAGTGCTGAATGGTTGGCAGATAAAATCGCCGCCATGACGTTGTTTGCCACCCACTATTTCGAACTGACCGAGTTGCCGTCATTGATCGATGGCCTTGCCAATGTTCACTTGGATGCGGTAGAACACGGCGATGAGATTGCCTTCATGCACGCCGTACAAGAAGGCGCGGCCAGCAAGTCTTACGGCTTGGCGGTCGCGAGCTTGGCTGGCGTACCCAAGCCGGTGATCAAACGTGCGAAGTTCAAACTGCAGCAGTTAGAAGCCAGCGGCCACCAGCAAGCCATGGATCCACAAGCGGGCACGCTCAGTACCACGGCAGCACCACGGATTGAGAATCAGCTAAGTTTGATCCCTGAACCAAGCGAAGTGGAAGAAGCATTGGCCAAGATCAATCCCGATGAAATGACCCCGCGTCAGGCATTGGATGAGCTATACCGTCTGAAGGCCTTGCTGTAAGCGCTTTGATTGTCACCGCGTTGCGCTAAGCGCGGTGAAAAGCCACCTCGTATAAAGAAAAAGGGTTGATGCTATTGGCATCAACCCTTTTTTATTTTTCGCTGTCAGTTTTTCATGCGCGTATACGTTTCATCACTCATCCCCGCAAAAGGACAATAGAAAATGAAAGCGGGTTAGAGCTGCTCTTGATTGAACAAAGATTCGATACTTAGCCCTTGATGGGTCAGCATGTCACGTAAACGGCGTAACCCTTCTACCTGAATTTGACGTACCCGCTCACGCGTCAGGCCAATTTCACGCCCCACATCTTCCAACGTCGAGGCTTCATAGCCGAGCAAACCAAAACGTCGAGCCAGCACTTCGCGCTGTTTCGGGTTCAATTCTTTCAGCCAATGCACAATCGACAATTTGATGTCATCGTCTTGGGTTGAGGTTTCTGGCCCCCCGCTTTTTTCGTCGGGAATGATATCCAGTAAGGCTTTTTCGGAATCCCCGCCAATAGGATTATCGACCGAGCCAACACGCTCATTCAGGCGCAGCATACGGTTCACGTCATCGACGGACTTATCCAGCTTGAAAGCGATGTCTTCGGCGGTAGGTTCATGATCGAGTTTTTGTGCCAGCTCACGGGCGGTGCGCAAGTACACATTCAGCTCTTTCACGACATGGATGGGTAAACGGATGGTGCGGGTTTGATTCATGATGGCCCGCTCAATGGTTTGACGGATCCACCAGGTGGCATAAGTAGAGAAACGGAAGCCGCGCTCAGGGTCGAATTTCTCCACCGCGCGGATCAGGCCAAGGTTGCCCTCTTCCACTAAGTCCAGTAACGCTAAACCGCGATTACTGTAACGGCGGGAGATCTTCACCACCAAACGCAGATTACTCTCAATCATACGTTTACGGGCCACTTCATCCCCCCGTAACGCACGACGGGCGTACAACACTTCTTCTTCAGCGGTGAGCAACGGGGAAAAACCGATTTCTCCCAAATACAGCTGCGTCGCATCTAAGGCCTTTTGCGGGGTACCAAATTGAGACATGTCGACATCATCGTCAAGGGTCTCTGTCGTTTCCGCTTTGGCCTCTTTGCTCCCCGCTTCAATCTCCATTTCCTGTTCTACATCGAAATCATCAATCTCTGTAGCAGTATTGCTTCTACTCATAGCGCCTCCCAGATGGCGAGTTAGCAAGACATTACACCTTTACTCTGTCATGTTCTCTATCGCGGCAAGTACCGCATCGGATCAACAGATTTACCCTTGTACCGGATTTCAAAATGGAGCCGCACATTGTTGGTGCCTGAGCTACCCATTGTGGCGATTTTCTGCCCCACCTTAACCCGCTGCTGCTCCTTGACATACATCTGATCGTTATGGGCATAGGCACTGAGGAAATCCTCGCTATGCTTAATAATGACCAGATTGCCATAACCACGTAGCGCATTACCGGCATAAACCACAACACCGTCGGCGGATGCCTCAATGGCTTGACCGCGCTGCCCCGCAATATCCAGACCTTTATTGCCATTCTCTGCATTAGAGAAACGTGCAATGACCCGTCCTTTGGTTGGCCACGTCCATTTATCTACCTTGGTGTTGCTTGGTTTAGGTTTTGGCTTATTTGTAACAACTTTGTTACTTTCGGCTTTTTGAGAGTACTCTTTTGTGGGAGCTGGATCAATATTTTTATTGCTGTTTTTTTGCACAGTTGCAGGTTTGGTCGCGGCGACAGCAACCGGCTTCTGGGAAGCCGGTTTGTTCACAGGTGGCACGACCGCCTTACTGGCGGTTTGAGACGCGGGGGCCACAGTCGGTTTCGAGGTCGGTTTTGCGACTGGCGTGATCACCGGTTTCGCCTTATGAACGGTCTGAGTAGAAGGCGAAGTGATCGGCACCGTTTTACCGTATTGTGGCGCCTGATATTTCGGCTTCCACAACTGCAATTTCTGCCCGGGGAAAATGGTGTATGGCCTCGTCAGCTGGTTATACGCCACCAGATCATTCACGTCTTTGTCAGTGATATAAGAAATGAAATACAAGGTGTCACCTTTTTGTACTTCATAGTAGCTGCCCCGGTAGCTGCCACGCTCCAGGCTATGATAGTCCTTCCCCAAACTGGTTACAGGGGCCGGCGTATGATTGCTACAGCCAGATAGCCACAAGCTGACAGCCAATACTGTCCACTTTACGGTCGGTTTAATCACTGACACTGACGCGCTCATCCTCATTAATACAGCAGTTCCCCTGCTACCAACGGTACAAAACGTACCGGCTCAACATCGCTGGCGCGATATCGGTCACCGTCACGTACAATCAATTTTAATACTTGTGTTGCTTCGCCTACGGGCACAATCAATCGGCCACCTTCGGCCAGCTGCGCCAATAATGCCATCGGAATATCGGCGGCGGCGGCGGTCACAATAATGGCATCAAACGGCCCTTTACTCGCCCACCCCTGCCAACCGTCGCCATGTTTGGTCGACACGTTGTGCAACGCCAGTTGATTTAAACGCCGTTTCGCCCGCCATTGCAATGCTTTAATGCGCTCGACCGAATACACGTGTTCCACCAGCTGTGCCAGCACGGCGGTCTGGTACCCTGAGCCGGTGCCGATTTCCAAAATCTGCGATTGTGGAGACAACGCCATCAGCTCTGTCATTCTGGCCACAATGTACGGCTGTGAAATGGTCTGCCCATTACCGATTGGCAGCGCATTATTTTCATAGGCTTTGTGTGACAAGGCTTCATCTATAAACACCTCGCGTGGCACTGCGCCTATCGCTCGAAGTACCTTGTCATCGCGGATCCCTTGCTGAGATAGATACTGCAGTAGGGCGTGCCGCTCATCCACATAGCGCATCCTTACATCATCTCCTGATCGTTAACCCACTGCTGCAATGCATCGAGTGCATCGTGTGCGGTGAGATCCACCTGTAACGGCGTTAAAGACACACAACCGTGTTCAATGGCGTAAAAGTCGGTGCCTGGGCCAGCGTCCTGACACGGCCCCGGCGGGCCCAACCAGTACAGCTCTTTCCCGCGAGGATCGACCGCTTTCACCATGTTTTCTGCACGGTGGCGCGCACCCAAACGGGTCACCTGCCAAGGCCCCAGCTCTGCCAGTGGCAGATCCGGTACATTGATATTGAGAATGCGATTCTCAGGCAACGGGTGGGTATCCATTTTCATCAATACCTGCTTCACTACCTGAGCGGCGGTCTCAAAATGGGTCTTCCCCACCAGTGATACGGCAATCGCCGGCACACCTAAAAAGTGGCCTTCCGTCGCGGCCGCCACCGTGCCCGAATACAGCACATCATCACCGAGATTCGCCCCGTGGTTGATCCCTGCCACGACCAAATCTGGTCGTTCATCCAACCATTCATTGAGAGCAAAGTGCACGCAATCTGTCGGCGTGCCTTCGACGGAAATGCGGCGATCCCCTTCATGGCGAATGCGCAACGGGTTATCCAGACTCAGTGAATTTGACGCCCCCGACCGATTTCGGTCAGGGGCAATCACCGTCACGTCACCCAGTTCTGACAAGACTTTTGCTAAGGTGTTTATCCCTTCAGCAAAAATGCCATCATCGTTACTGATCAGTATCCGCATCGTGTCCATAAACCTTTTGTTCTGTCGCCAGCTCCGTCATCAGCTCACGAACCACAGCGGTGGCAAAACACCCTGCCGGAAGGGCAAAGGAAACCGTCATTTGATCACCGTTTTGTTGCCATGCCATTTGTTCAGGTTTAAGCAACAGCGTACGGCGTTCATGGCGCATACGGTTATCACGGATCAACTTCAACAAGGCTGGCTCTTGCTCCACAATCGCCATTTCAAACGCTTGTGCATCAGCGGTAGTTGGCAGCGCGTTATCACCCATCATTGGGGCGGTAATGGCCAAACGGCCGGCTTCCACATCGTGTTGAATGCTGTCAGTCACCGTTGCCACCAACATGCCACGCGGATCAACGTCTGATTGCAGCCAATCACCCGCCATCACGGTGTTAATCGTATTCTTCTCAATACGAGCTGACAGCACTTGGTTAAACAACCATGAACGTGACGCTGACAAGTAGAAGCTACGCTTGCTCTTATCGCGAACACGGAACTCATCGTTACCCCACGCGCGTGCTTTTGTGACGTTGTTGCCACCATGCCCGAAACGCTGCTCACCGAAATAGTTCGGCACACCGTGTTCACGAACCTGCTCTAAACGTGCGATCAACGCCTCTGGCTGATCAAGATCGCTTAACGTCAACTGGAACCAGTTACCCACCAGATCACCGGGGCGCAATTTTTTATCATGACGCGCCGTTTCCAACACTTCAATCCCCGGGTGTTCTGCCACAAAGGCACTCAGATCCGGATCCGGCTTACCCGGCAAATGGACACTCAGCCATTGCTCGGTGATCGCATGGCGATCTTTCAGGCCTGCCCAGCTCACATCGCGAGATTTCACCTCACACGCTTTGGCTAATTCATTCACAACATACTTGGTGTTTTCGCCAGTCTTACGGATTTTCACCATAAAATGTTCGCCAGTACCGGCAAAATCAAAACCCAAGTTTTCCTTTACAACAAAATCTTCAGGCTCAGCTTTAATTCGGCCCTGACAGCTTGGTTTTCCGTATAACCAGCTGAAATTGTCCATAACAGTAGACATATATACACCATTAACTAGCGGCACATGTGTGCCAATCAGTAGACCCCATAATAGGATCTACCCTTGAATTATTGTTGGCAGATCAACACGACCGCTTCACAGGCGATGCCTTCTTTTCGGCCGGTAAACCCTAAACGTTCTGAGGTCGTCGCTTTCACATTCACATTGCCGATCTCGGTTTCCAGATCGGCAGCAATCGCTTGGCACATAGCCGTGATATAGGGCGCCATTTTCGGCGCTTGCGCGATGATGGTGACATCCACGTTACCTAAGCGGTAACCTTTCGCCTTTACCTTACTATAGACATCACGCAGCAATGCACGGCTGTCTGCACCGGCCCATTCGGCATCCGTATCAGGAAAGTGACGGCCAATGTCGCCCTCGCCAATCGCGCCGAGCAAGGCATCACACACCGCGTGCAACGCCACATCACCATCTGAATGGGCAATTAAACCTTGTTCATAAGGGATCGCAACACCGCCAATAATTACCGGCCCTTCGCCACCAAACTTGTGTACATCAAAGCCGTGTCCAATTCGCATCATTGCGCTTCCCTCATCATGGTTTCTAAATAAAATGCCGCCAACGCGAGATCTTCCGGTTGCGTCACCTTGAGATTATCGGCGCGTCCTTTCACAAGTTGAGGCGTTTGCTGCGCATGTTCCATTGCTGACGCTTCATCGGTGATCACGGCGCCGTCAGCCAATGCCTGTTCCAGCGCGTGCTTAAGCAGGCCGGCGCGGAACATCTGCGGGGTTAACGCGTGCCATAGATCGGTACGATCCACCGTGGAGGCAATCCCCCCGGCACCGTTGCCGCGCTTCATCGTGTCACGCACGGGGGCCGCCAAAATTGCCCCAAACGGGGAGGCCTGCGCCCCTTGAATCAAGGCGTCCACGTCACTCAAATGTAAACATGGGCGAGCAGCATCATGCACCAGCACCCAAGTATCAGGATCGTCAATCGCGGCTAAACCCGCAAACACGGAATCCGCTCGCTCAGCCCCGCCATCAACACGGATCACACGTGGGTCGGTGGCCAATGGCAACTGTGGGAAATACGGGTCGTCTTCACTCACGGCGATAATCACTTGCGCGATCGAAGGGTGTTGCAGCAAGCGGGCGACGGTATGTTCTAATATCGTCTTTCCGGCAATCTGTAGGTACTGTTTAGGGCGATCAGCCGCCATCCGGCTCCCCACCCCAGCAGCAGGTACCACTGCTATCATTTTTTCACTTAGGATCATCAGACTATTCCCCGACAATACGAAAGAAGGTTTCGTCAGGGCGGATCATGCCAAGCTCATTGCGAGCCCGCTCTTCTATCGCTTCCTGTCCTCGGTTCAAATCGTTTATTTCAAAATACATCTGCTGGTTACGCTGCACTAACTGCGCATTGGCATGTTGCTGAACGGCGACATTATCTTTCACCGCCAGATAATCAATCATCCCATTTTTGCCTAACCAAAAATCATATTGCAGCCAACTCAACACTGCCAGTAGCAGCAAGGTAAGCATTCGCATTCCGTTCTCCAGACAATGATCAGTGATATTAACAGATCACACTGCCTAATAATGCTGACAATGCCATCAATAAATACCACGTCTATCCTCATCAGACAGCCGACTAAACCGATAATAATCCCATAAAGCGCAGTTTGACACTAGCGTAGAAGCCACAACCGGTGACCATTCGGCCATAAAAAAACCGCCCCTTAGAGGCGGTTTTTATTAAAGCGTGTAGGGAGTCCCTACAGGCAGGCTAATAATTAAGCCTGGCCTTTCACTTCTTTAAGACCGTTGAAAGGAGCTTTAGCACCTAGAGCTTCTTCGATACGGATAAGTTGGTTGTACTTAGCAACACGGTCAGAACGGCTCATAGAACCTGTTTTGATCTGGCCTGCAGCAGTACCTACCGCTAGGTCAGCGATAGTTGCATCTTCAGTTTCGCCTGAACGGTGAGAGATTACAGCAGTGTAACCTGCGTCTTTAGCCATCTTGATTGCAGCTAGAGTCTCAGTTAGAGAACCGATTTGGTTGAACTTGATAAGGATTGAGTTAGTGATGCCTTTCTCGATACCTTCAGCAAGAATCTTAGTGTTAGTAACGAATAGATCGTCACCTACTAGCTGAATCTTGTCGCCTAGAAGTTCAGTCTGGTGTTTGAAACCAGTCCAATCTGACTCGTCAAGACCGTCTTCGATAGAAACGATTGGGAATTGCTCAACAAGACCAGCAAGGTAGTGGTTGAACTCTTCTGAAGTGAAGGTTTTGCCTTCGCCTTTCATGTTGTAGATGCCAGCGTCTTTGTCGTAGAACTCAGAAGCAGCACAGTCCATAGCAAGAGTAATGTCTTTGCCTAGCTCGTAACCAGCAGCTGCAACAGCTTCTGCGATAACTTCTAGCGCTTCAGCGTTAGATTTAAGGTTAGGAGCAAAACCACCTTCGTCACCAACTGCAGTGTTGTAGCCTTTAGACTTCAATACTTTCGCTAGGTTGTGGAATACTTCAGCGCCCATGCGAACAGCTTCTTTTAGCGTTTTCGCGCCAACTGGCTGAATCATGAACTCTTGAATATCAACGTTGTTGTCTGCGTGCTCGCCACCGTTGATGATGTTCATCATTGGTAGAGGCATAGAGAATACGCCCGCAGTGCCGTTTAGCTCAGCGATGTGCTCATATAGAGGCATGCCTTTAGCAGCAGCTGCTGCTTTAGCGTTCGCTAGAGATACCGCTAGGATTGCGTTTGCACCGAAGTTAGATTTGTTTTCAGTGCCGTCTAGTTCGATCATCACTGCATCGATTGCAGCTTGGTCTTTAGCGTCTTGGCCGATTAGCGCTTCAGCGATTGGGCCGTTTACAGCTTCAATGGCTTTAAGTACGCCTTTACCTAGGAAACGAGACTTGTCACCGTCACGTAGCTCAAGAGCTTCGCGAGAACCAGTAGATGCGCCTGATGGAGCTGCAGCCATACCGACGAAACCGCCTTCTAGGTGTACTTCAGCTTCAACAGTAGGGTTACCACGTGAATCGATGATTTCACGACCTAGAACTTTAACGATCTTAGACATTGATGTTTCCTCTTGCTTTATCTTGAAATTAAAAGCTAAAAAAATAGCTGCAGCTAACACTGCGCTACAGCTATCCGTAATCCTTACTTTTTAAGCTCACCGCGCTGGTTGTCACCAGCCGCTTTCACAAAGCCCGCAAACAATGGGTGACCATCGCGAGGTGTTGAGGTGAACTCAGGGTGGAACTGAGCAGCCACGAACCATGGGTGGTTCGGGATCTCGATGATTTCCACCAATTTCTTGTCTGCAGAAAGACCAGAAATTTTCAAACCTGCCTTCTCTAGTTTAGGAAGTAGGTTGTTGTTTACTTCGTAACGGTGACGGTGACGCTCGTGAATAGTCGGGTTACCGTAGAGTTCACGTGCTTTTGAACCGTCTTGTAGATGACATAGCTGTGAACCTAGACGCATTGTGCCGCCAAGATCCGACTTTTCGCTACGCTCTTCAACGTTACCTTCGCTATCAACCCATTCAGTGATTAGGCCAACAACTGGGAATTTCGTTTCAGGATTAAACTCTGTAGAGTGCGCCCCTTCAAAGCCTGCAACATTACGAGCGAACTCGATCAGTGCAACCTGCATACCCAAACAAATACCTAGGTATGGAATTTTGTTTTCACGTGCATATTGTGCAGTCAGGATTTTACCTTCTACACCACGGTTACCGAAGCCACCTGGTACCAGGATCGCATCAAGGCCTTCCAGCACTTCTGTGCCTTTTGACTCAACGTCTTGAGAATCAATGTACTTGATTTGCACTGACAGACGGTTTTTCAGGCCTGCGTGCTTCAATGCTTCGTTAACAGATTTGTATGCGTCTGGTAGTTCGATATATTTACCGACCATACCAATCACAACTTCCGCCGTTGGGTTCGCTTCTTCGTAGATCACTTGTTCCCACTCGTTCAGGTCTGCTTCTGGTGCAGTAATACCGAAACGCTGACAAACAAGATCATCAAGACCCTGTGCTTTAATCAGCTGTGGGATCTTGTAGATAGAATCTACGTCTTTCATTGAAATAACAGCTTTTTCTTGCACGTTACAGAAAAGCGCAATCTTCGCACGTTCGTTCGCTGGGATCATGCGGTCGCTACGGCAGATCAGCACGTCAGGCTGAATACCGATAGACAGAAGCTCTTTTACTGAGTGTTGGGTTGGCTTAGTTTTCACTTCGCCAGCCGCCGCTAGGTACGGAACCAATGTCAAGTGCATGAACATGGTACGATCACGGCCTTGCTGAACCGCAAGTTGACGAATAGCCTCCATAAACGGTAGCGATTCGATATCACCAACAGTACCGCCCACTTCTACGATAGCAATATCGTGGCCTTGCGCACCGGCAATAACACGATCTTTGATTTCGTTGGTGATGTGAGGGATAACCTGAATAGTGGCACCAAGATAGTCACCGCGACGTTCTTTGCGCAGTACTTCTTCGTAGACACGACCAGCGGTAAAGTTATTACGCTTAGTCATCTTAGTGCGGATGAAACGCTCGTAGTGACCTAAGTCAAGGTCAGTCTCTGCACCGTCTTCCGTTACGAATACTTCACCATGCTGAATCGGGCTCATTGTGCCTGGGTCAACGTTGATGTAAGGGTCTAGTTTCATCATGGTCACGTTTAGACCACGTGCTTCTAGAATAGCCGCTAGTGATGCAGCAGCAATACCTTTACCTAGTGAGGATACAACCCCGCCCGTAACAAAAATGTAATTCGTAGTCATGTTTTACCTGGAAGATTGGTATAGAGGATATAAGTGTATCTGGACGGGAAATTAGTATACCAGACACCCCTTATTGCCACAACGTGAAAACTATCACAGCACCATGGCTTTTTTTTTGTCTCAAATCAATTCTCCTTCTTAGGAGCGCTATCAATAGATCGATTAATTGATTTCCACATGCAAACCGAGACTCTGCTAACCTTTTGACTCGCTGCGTTTTACCGCATCCCAGACCTGATCTAACTCCGCCAACGAGCAATCTTCAAGTTGCTTACCTTGTTCTAGCACAGTTTTTTCAACCTGACGAAAACGGCGCTCAAATTTCTGGTTGGCACGCTGCAAAGCGACCTCTGGTTTGACCGCCACATGGCGACTGAAGTTCGCAACGGCAAACAGCAAATCCCCCATTTCCTCTTCGATTCTCTCTTGCTTAGGTGACGCTTGGATGATCTCTTCCATCACTTCGTCAATTTCTTCGTGCACCTTATCCACCACCGGCCCCAGCGTGTCCCAGTCAAAGCCATGCTTGGCACAGCGTTTCTGGATTTTGTCAGCACGCGTCAATGCTGGCAAGGCACGAGGTATGTTCGCCAACACACTATTGTCTTCGCCTTTTTCAGCGCGCTCTTTGGCTTTTTCCGCTTCCCAGTTGGCGGTGATCTCGGCATCGCTCGTCAAGGCTTTGTCGCCAAACACATGCGGATGACGACGGGTCAATTTTTCATTGAGCCCGTCGACCACGTCATCAAAATCAAACAGCCCTTGCTCTTTGCCCATCTGGCTGTAGAAAATCACCTGGAACAGCAGATCGCCCAACTCCTCACGCACGTCATCCCAGTTTTGCTCACCAATGGCGTCCGCCACTTCGTAGGCTTCTTCAATGGTGTGCGGCACAATGGAAGCAAAGGTCTGTTTTTGGTCCCACGGGCAACCTTTTTGCGGATCACGCAGTGTCGCCATGATTGCCACCAAGCGTTCTATCGGTGTCTGTGATGTCTCTTTCATTGTTTTTTCCTTCTCACTCGCGCTGCAAACGGTTGCTTTAACAATATAGCGGTAAAAAAAACGGGCAGCATCTGGGCTCCCCGTTTCTGGTTCTCATTTCGAGTTTTTAGTTCCGAGTCCCTAGTATCTAGGCTCAACACCTAGATACTCGCCTCTCGATTCTCGCTTATCAGTGCAGACGCTTGGCTTCGGCCACGTCTTTCACTTGCTCAATGCGTTTGAGCACGCGGCCCAGCACATCAAGATCGGTCAGTTCCAAATCAAAGTCCAAAATGGAAAGCTGCTTTTTAAAGTCCACTCGGCTCTTCATGCCGGCGACCTTGGCTTTTTCATTGGCAAAGGTATTGGTCAGCTCTTTGATCAACCCGCTTCGCTCTGAGGCAGTGACACGCACGGTGATATTGTAGTTCCCCACAAAGCCCCCGCCCCACACGGTATCAATGATCCGCTCGGCCGCCACATGACGCAGCTCTTCCAATTGCTCGCAATCGCTGCGGTGCACGGAAATCCCGCGGCCTTGCGTCACAAAGCCTTGGATCTCATCACCCGGGATCGGCTGACAACAACGCGCCAAATGTGTCATGAGGTTATCCACCCCTTCCACCACCACGGCATCACGCTGTGGCTTTTTGGCTGACGACATTTTACTGTTCGCTTCCGCCAGTTTCTCCAGCAACTGCTGATCTTCTTCTTCCGCGGTCGGCTTGTTGACCAAGGCATTGATATGATTAATGACTTGGTTAATACGCAGATCACCGCTGCCGACCCCGGCAAAAAGTTCATCCGTCGAGTTCACGTTAAAACGCTTGAGCGCGTAGGCTTCGGCATCTTTCAACGTGGCACCGACTTTGTGCAGTTCGTGTTCCAAAATCTCACGGCCTGCTGCCATGTTTTTATCGCGATCTTGTTTACGGAACCACGCATGCACCTTCGCACGTGCTCGGCTTGAGGTCACAAAGCCTAAGTTCGGGTTCAGCCAATCACGGGACGGGTTTGGCTCTTTCTGGGTGATGATTTCAACCTGATCGCCCATCTGCAAGTGGTACGTGAACGGCACAATGCGCCCTTCCACTTTCGCGCCGATACAACGGTGCCCCACTTCCGAGTGAATGTGATAAGCAAAATCCAACGGCGTCGCATTCAGAGGTAAGTCCACCACGTCCCCTTTCGGGGTAAAGGCGTATACGCGATCATCAAACACTTGGCTACGCAGTTCATCGAGCATTTCGCCTGAATCTGACATTTCTTCTTGCCAAGCCAGCAGCTTACGCAGCCAGTTGATTTTCTCATCGTACGACGATTTTGCGCCGCCCGATGACGAACCACTTTCTTTGTATTTCCAGTGTGCGGCGACACCCAGTTCCGACTCTTCATGCATTTGCTTGGTACGGATCTGGATCTCAATGGTTTTGCCTTCCGGCCCCAGCACCACGGTGTGGATAGACTGATAGCCATTGGGTTTCGGGTTCGCGACGTAGTCATCGAACTCTTTTGGCAAGTGGCGGTATTTGGTATGCACCACGCCTAATGCGGCGTAACAGTCTTGCAGCGCATCAGCGATAATACGTACCGCACGCACATCAAACAGCTCGTCAAACGCCAAGCTCTTTTTCTGCATCTTACGCCAGATGCTGTAGATATGTTTTGGGCGCCCCTGTACTTCGGCTTTGATGTGGCACGCTTTCATCGAATCCGCTAAGTCCGTGACAAAGTGGTCGATGTAATGTTCGCGGTCGATACGGCGCTCAGACAGCTGCTTAGCGATCTGCTTATAGGTGTCAGGGTGACGATAACGGAAGGCGTAGTCTTCGATTTCCCACTTGAGCTGGCCGATCCCAAGACGGTTCGCCAACGGGGCATAGATATTGGCGCACTCTTTCGCGGCGGCACGGCGCACGGCATCCGGCTCATCTTTCACTTCGCGCAGATTACAAATGCGCTCCGCCAGCTTGATCACTACGCAGCGGAAGTCATCCACCATCGACAGCAGCATGCGACGAATATTATCGACCTGCGCCGACTGCTCTGCCCCTTCTTTGGTGGCATTGAGCTGGCCGATGGCCGCCATCTGGCTGACGCCCACCACCATCTGCGTAATGGTTTGGCCATAGTCCTCCTGCAGCTGCTCAGGGGCATACACCCCGGCCTCCACTAAGGGGAACAGCAGTGCCGCGACCAAGGTGTCTCGATCCATGCTTAACGTCACTAAGATCTCGACCATTTCGCGGCCGCGCCATAGCAACAAGGGTGCCGTCTCTTCCTTCGCCGTCAAATCGAGACATCGCTGGTAAGTCTGCGTTAATCGGTTGGCGACCTTGCCATCCTGCTGCAAACTGTCAATCCAAGACGAAAGCTCGAATGTATCATTTTCCTTTAAATGCGCACCGCGAACTGCGACCATTTCTCTATCCTGTTTCTCTGTGTAGATGAATCAAGGGCGATAATTATGAAGGCGCCATCAACGACGTGACTTCACAAATAACGCCATGGACTCCAAATGCCCGGTATGCGGGAACATGTCCATCATACCCAGCTTTGCCAACTGATAACCGTGTGCCAGTAACACCTGACTGTCCCGCGCAAGGGTAGCCGGGTTACACGACACATACACCACCCGTTCAGGGTGTAATTTCACGACATGCTCCATCACGCCTGCTGCGCCAGCACGCGCTGGGTCCAACAGGATTTTATTGAATTTCTCCTGTGCCCACGGCATGGCGGTCACATCATCGTCAAGATTCGCTTGGTAGAACGCCGCATTGTGTAATTGGTTATTAGCAGCATTCTCTGATGCACGATGCACCATCTCGTCAATACCTTCAACACCTACCAGTGCATTTGCCTGTTTTGCCAGCGGCAGGCTGAAGTTACCTAACCCACAAAACAGATCCAGCACGCGATCTTGCGGGGTGATCGCTAACCAATCCATCGCCTGTGCCACCATGCTTTCGTTCACCTCACGGTTCACCTGAATAAAATCTTTTGGTGAAAACGATAAGGTTAACCCATCCAACACGTAGTGCGGGTGGGCGTCTGACAGGCTCTCCACCGTGTCTGCGCTTGGGGCAAGGTATAACATAACCTGATGTTCGTCAGCGAACTGCTTGAGCACCGTCATGTCTTGGTCAGAAAACGGCTGTAAGTGGCGGATCAACACCACGCGGCCATTATCCGCTTCCACGAGTTCCACATGGCCTAAGTGTTTTTTACCTTGTAGCGACAACAGCATCGCACGCAATGGCGGCAACAACGCATTCAGCGACGCCGCCAGTACCGGACACTGCTCAACATTCACAATGTCTTTGCTTTGTTTCTTACGAAAGCCCATCACCAGCCCTTTGCCCATCGGCATCACGCTAAAGCGTGCACAACGGCGGTAGCCCCATGGTTGGCTGACAATCGGTGCGGCTTGGTCAACATGGCCGGCATTGGCGAATTTCCCCATCAACTCACTCAGGGATTGCTGCTTGGCCGCAATTTGTCCATCGTGCGACAGGTGCTGCAAGTTACAGCCACCACACTCAGCGTATAGCGGACATTGCGGCGCAATGCGGGATTCGCTGCTGGTCAGGCGCTTGATCAATTTAGCGCGGGCGTACTGTTTTTTCTCTTCCGTGAGCTGCACCACCACATGTTCACCCGGCAAAGCGCCGTCGACAAAGACGGATTTGCGATCAACGTGACCAATACCGGCGCCAAGGTGATCCAAGCGGCTAATGATGATTTCTTTGTGCTTGGTGTCGGTGACTTTTCGTTTCTGAGGCTTAAAAAAGCGTGCCATAGTTTTGGACTCACGGAACAGTTAGTACAAACTGAGTGATAATATCGACAGTTTGGGATTAGTGGATTGTCGAATAGCCCTAGTTTCATTAAGCTAACGACCACAGATGGGCGACAATTCTCCCACAGAATCGCATTCTTGTAATTAAGAGAACCATGACCAAATATGGACTTCGTGCCAGGGTCTTCACCCTGACATTAGCACCGACACTGATTATCGGCCTCCTCCTCAGCGCTTTTTTTACGATGAGCCGTTATCGCGATCTGGAACATCAGCTCCTTTCGACCGGTGCCAGCATCATCGAACCTTTGGCGATTTCCACCGAATATGGCATGGCGGATCAGAACCGGGAAGCCGTGCGTCGCTTGATCAGCTACGCCCATCGCAAGCATTCGCAAATCATCCGCAGTATCGCGGTGTTCAACACCCACAATGAATTGTTTGTGACCTCGAATTTCCACCGTAATTTCGAGGCACTGATGTATCCCGATGATCAGCCTATCCCGTTATTACTGGAAACGCGGCTCAGCGAGAACGCATTGATCCTGCGAGCACCGATCCTCAAAGAAGGTCAGTTCAGCAACCCGTCGTTCCCGGGCTATCAAGCACAGGCACTCGGCTATATTGCGCTGGAACTCGATCTCAGCGCGTTGCGCTTACAGCAATATCAGGAAGTGTTTACCGCCCTGATGGTACTGCTGCTTGGCCTGACCCTGTCGGCGCTGTTTGCCTACCGTTTGATGAAAGATGTCACTCGCCCGATTTCGCACATGGTCAGTGTGGTCGACAGGATCCGCCGGGGCCACTTAGATATCCGTATCGAAGGCCACCTGCTGGGCGAACTGGATACCCTGAAAAACGGGATCAATGCGATGGCGATTTCGCTGTCGGAATACCACATTGAAATGCAGCAGAGCATCGATCAGGCCACCTCGGATCTCCGGGAAACCTTAGAGCAGCTGGAAATTCAAAACGTCGAATTGGATATTGCGAAAAAACGCGCCCAAGAAGCGGCGCGCGTGAAGTCAGAATTCTTGGCCAACATGTCCCACGAATTGCGCACGCCGCTGAATGGTGTGATTGGCTTTACCCGTCAGATGCTCAAAACCCGATTGAGTAGCAGCCAACAAGACTACCTACAAACCATTGAAAAATCAGCCAATAACCTTCTAACTATCATCAACGACATTCTCGATTTCTCGAAACTGGAAGCCGGTAAACTGTTGCTGGAAAACATTCCGTTTGATTTCACCGACTCGCTCGATGAAGTGATGAAACTGCTGGCGCCAAGTGCCCATGAAAAAGGGCTGGAATTGACGCTGAAAATTGATCAGCGCATTCCGACCGGCATGATCGGCGATCCCCTGCGTATCCAGCAGGTGCTGACCAACCTGATCGGTAATGCGGTGAAATTTACCGAGCGCGGTAACATCGATGTCTCAGTTGAGCTGAAAACCGATCGCAGTGAAAGTCTTGAACTGCAATTTATGGTGCGCGATACCGGGATCGGGATCTCTGAGCGTCAACAGGCCCAGTTGTTCCAGGCCTTCAGTCAGGCTGATGCCAGTATCTCCCGTCGTTATGGCGGTACCGGCTTAGGCCTTGTGATCACCCAAAAATTGGTGTCACAGATGGGCGGCGAGATCAGCCTGACCAGTCGTCTGCACCAAGGCTCAACCTTCTGGTTCAGCTTGCGTCTGAACAAAACCGATCTGCCGGTATCGCAGCCGATGGATACACACTCACTGCAGAACAAGAAACTATTGTTGATTGAACCGAACATGCAAGCGGCCTCTGTGTTGCAACAACGCATGATCAGCGCAGGCTTACAGGTGACCTACCGCTCGACCCTGCCGGAAGACGCGGAACATCATGACTTTACGCTCCTCAACCTGGCACCGGGTGAGCAGCCAACATTGGGGGCCTTACTCAATACCGTGTTTAAAGCCGAGCAGCTCAGTGACAAAGTGATCGTCAGCCTGCCGACCACGGAATTGGCCCTGTCTGATCGCTTGCTCAATGCGGGCGTGTCCGCCTGCTTACCGAAACCATTAGGCCACCGTAAGCTGCTGGAAACGCTGATCAGTGAGCCGGAAGCGTTCCATGAACCGGAGCCACTGCCAGAGCCCTTGCTGGCTCCGACCGTGCAACCACTGACGGTCATGGCCGTCGATGACAACCCGGCTAACTTGAAACTGATCTCCGCCCTGCTCAGCGAGCGGGTGGAAACCGTGATCACCGCAACGGGTGGGCGCAAAGCGGTCGAATACGCTCAGCAGAAGCAATTTGATTTGGTGTTCATGGATATTCAGATGCCAGAAATGGACGGGGTCACCGCCTGTCAGGCCATTCATGACACCCACCTGAACCACAGCACACCGGTGATTGCCGTGACCGCCCATGCCATGGCCGGTGAACGCGAACGCTTGATTAAAGCGGGAATGGATGACTACCTGACCAAGCCGATTGAAGAGCATATTTTGCAGCAGATTTTGGCCAAGTGGACCGATCCCAACAAAATGAGCACAGCGTTACCGAACGTAGCCACGATCGAACAAACACACACCGAGCCCACGGCGGAACAACAGAACGTCAGCTGGGACTGGAATTTGGCCTTGAAGCAAGCAGCAGGCAAAGAAGATCTGGCCAAAGACATGCTGCAAATGCTGCTCGACTTCATGCCGGAAGTGGAAATGCTGGTCAATGAAGCGCTGGATGGCAAAGCCATTGAGCTCTGGCCGCCGATTCACAAACTGCATGGCAGCTGTGCATACAGCGGTGTACCGCGCCTGAAAAACCTGTGTTACACCATTGAAACAGCCCTGAAAGCGGGGGCTGGCATGGACGAGATAGAGCCAGAGTTGTTTGAATTGATTGATGAAATGGAGAATGTGGTCAAGGCCTCTAAAGCCTATAAAGGGTGATCACCGCGGTCGGTTATCCATCACCTTCCCAAACATAAAACCCCAAACATAAAAACGGCGAGCTAAGGCTCGCCGTTTTTATGTGTTTGTTTTGAATCGTCGCCAAGGCGATCAGGATTCGAGGATCACCGTCGCCACGGCGTATTTCTTTTCATCGGCAAGGGTCAGATGGACGTGATTCACGCCCCGCTGTGCCGCCAACTCTGCCGCTTTACCCGACAGATGCAACACCGGTTTGCCGAACTCATCATTGCTGACCGTAAAGTCCTGAAAACTCACGCCACAGGCAATACCGGTACCGAGGGCTTTGGCTCCCGCTTCTTTCACCGCAAACCGCTTAGCAAGATAACGCTCTTTTTGTTTCAGCGAATGAAAGATCGCCAATTCAGACGGCGATAACACCCGCTCAGCAAACGCATCGCCACTGCGCGCATACACTTTCGTGACGCGTTCAATATCAGCAATGTCTGTCCCTAAACCGAGAATAGCCATTAACGACGGGCGCTCTGCATTTCCGCTTTCATGTCCGCCACGGCTTTTTGCAACCCATCAAACACGGCACGCCCCATGATCGAGTGACCAATATTCAATTCATACAGCTCAGGCAACGCCGCAATCGGCTTCACGTTGTGGTACGTCAAGCCATGACCCGCATTCACTTTAATGCCTTTATCGTGTGCATAACTGGCCGCTGCTGCGATTTTCTTCAGCTCAGCTTGTTGCTCCGCTTCAGTTTCTGCATCGGCATAGTGACCGGTGTGCAGCTCAATGAACGGGGCGCCACACGCCAGCGCAGCATCAATTTGACCGCGATCCGCATCAATGAATAACGACACTTTAATGCCTGCAGCACGCAAGGTTTCCGTCGCCGCTTTGACTTTATCCAATTGGCCAGCGACATCCAGTCCGCCTTCAGTCGTCAACTCTTCACGCTTTTCTGGTACCAGACACACAAACTCAGGCTGCGTCGCCAACGCGATCTGCACCATTTCATCCGTCACGGCCATTTCCAGATTCATACGCGTTTGAATGGTTTCACGCAAAATACGCACATCACGATCGGTAATGTGGCGGCGATCTTCACGTAAATGAATGGTGATCCCATCGGCACCGGCGCGCTCAGCAACTTCTGCGGCGTGCACAGGGTCCGGATAACGGGTGCCGCGTGCGTTACGTAATGTGGCAATATGATCGATATTGACGCCGAGTAAGATGTTGTTCATTTTCCGGTACTCCTTCCTCTAGGGATAAACAATTCCCTGCTTTTTAATGGTTTACTACCAAGATACGGCTTTAACGCTATCCGTGTAAAGCGCTTCGCGGCACGCAATTGTTCGGGGGTTTCAAACCGTCTGGCATCAATCGCCTTGAGCTGTTCGCCGGAAAAGGTTAAGTGTCCCACCTTCATCGAGGCGATAAATCCCCGTTGCTCACGGTAGTTGTAAGTCATAGTGTCATCCACTGGCAAGCCGCTGCCTGCACAGTGAAGAAAGTCGATACCGTAGCCTAAATGGTACAGTAATGCGAGTTCAAAACGGCGCAATGCCGGCTCTGGGTTATCCGCTTGGGCCAGCTCACGCAGCACATTCAGATAATCGAGAAACAGCACAGGATAAGGGGTATTGGTTTCCAGCACACGCGCCACTAATTCATTCACATACAGGGCGGAGTACAAGATATAGCTACGCATCGGCAGACCGATACTAATGGGTTCCGCGTGGGTTAGCACGGGCATGGTGCCGCGACCGGACCATTTCATGAAGAGGGGGGTAAAAGGCTGAAGGGCGCCTTTAAGATTGGAGCGCTTACGGCGCGCTCCTTTCGATAGCAGTGTGAGACGGCCTGCATCCTCGCTAAAGACGTCGAGGATCAGGCTCGTCTCACTGTAGGGACGAGTATGGAGGACGAAACAGCGCTGAAGCCCTTCCATAACCGTGCCTTATAGATCGTCGATATAGCCCAAGCTACGCAAGGCGCGTTCATCGTCAGCCCAACCGGACTTCACTTTTACCCATAGCTCAAGGTAGACCTTGCGTTCGAACAACTCTTCCATGTCCATACGCGCTTGGGTACCGATCACTTTGATTTTTTCGCCCGCTTTACCGATCACCATTTTTTTCTGGCCGGTGCGTTCTACCAAGATCAAACCGTTGATATCAAAACCATCGGTATCTGGGTTGTAATCAAAGCGTTCGATTTCCACGGTCACTGAATACGGTAACTCTTCACCCGTAAAACGCATCAGCTTTTCACGGATAATTTCAGACGCCATGAAGCGCTGAGAACGGTCAGTTACATACTCTTCAGGGAAGTAGTAGTCACATTCAGGCAAGTGTTCATGAACAATCTTTTCAATGGTATCAATGTTTGTCCCTTTCTTTGCAGAAATAGGCACCACATCAACAAATTCCATCTTGCTAGAAAGCTCTTGCAAGTGAGGGAACAATTCGTGCTTATCTTTCACGTTGTCGACTTTGTTGATCAACAACACGGTCGGCAAGCCGCTTTTTTTAAGCTTGTTCAATACCATTTCATCATCGGCGGTCCACATGGTGCCGTCAACGAGGAACAAAACCAATTCTACATCAGTGATAGAACTGCTGGCCGCTCGGTTCATCAAGCGGTTAATCGCACGCTTTTCTTCAATGTGCAATCCAGGGGTATCGATATAGACCGCTTGGTAACCATCACGGGTATCAACACCCATGATGCGGTGGCGGGTTGTCTGTGGCTTACGCGAGGTAATTGACAGCTTCTGACCAACCAAACGGTTGAGGAGGGTTGACTTACCGACATTCGGACGGCCAACGATGGCAATGAAGCCACAATGTTGCTTATCTGTCATGATTCCAACTGCTTAAGTGCAATTTCTGCTGCTGCCTGCTCTGCCTTGCGCCGACTGCCGCCTTTACCAATAACAGGCTGATCCAAGCCCGCCACTTCACACTGCACGGTAAACTCTTGGTTGTGCGCTTCACCATGTACCTTGGTCACTGTGTACGCAGGTAATGGAAGGCGACGTCCCTGCAGGCATTCCTGCAGACGAGTTTTCGGGTCTTTCTGGTTGATCCCTGGTTGAATCGTTTCAAGACGCGACTGGTACCATTTCAAGACAATAGTACGAACAGATTCGGTACCGCTGTCGAGGTAAATCGCGCCAATGATCGCTTCTACGCAGTCCGCCAGAATCGAGTCACGACGGAAACCGCCACTCTTCAATTCGCCAGGACCCAGTAACAGGTGATCACCCAGTTCAAATTCACGGCCCAATTCGGCCAATGTTTTGCCGCGTACCAAAGTGGCACGCATGCGGCTCATATCGCCTTCATCAACCGACGGAAAGCGATGATACAAGTCATCCGCTACCACGAAGCTCAAAATAGAATCGCCCAGAAACTCTAGGCGTTCATTGTGTGTTCCGTTAGCACTGCGGTGTGTCAGTGCTAGGGTCAACAAGGCTGAATCATTAAATGTATACCCCAGCTTACGCTGGAGTCTATTTGCAGGAGTGGTCATTTTTTCCCGATCAGTTTATGCCACCGATGCGATTGAAACGCACACCGGTAGGAATCCAAGATGGAAGTGCACTATCAGCACCTCGTTCAAACTCAAAGCTGATCCAGATCCCGACCGCTTTACCCACTAAGTTGGCTTTTGGCACAAATCCCCAGTAACGGCTATCTGCGCTGTTGTCGCGGTTATCACCCATAACGAAATACTGCCCTTCCGGCACAACCCACTCATTCACACCAGAACGAGGCTGGTATGCCAGCGTGTTATCACGCTTAAGTGGATGCACCAAAATTTGGTGTTCGTGCTCACCCAATTTCTCATTGAATTGCACAAGTCGGGTCATACCCTGGCTAAAGTCGCTATCAGTCATATTGGTCAGTGGGACTGGTGTACACTCTGCGGTGCCTTTCGGGGCAATACACAGTTGTTTGTGTGCGCTGTAACGCACTGTGTCACCAGGTAAACCTACCACACGTTTGATGTAGTCAATATTTGGCTGAGGCGGGTATTTAAACACCACCACATCGCCACGTTCCGCTTCACCGGTTTCCACCAACTGGTGACGGAAAACAGGATCTTTCAGACCGTACGCGAATTTTTCAACCAAGATGAAATCACCGACCAATAACGTCGGCATCATCGAACCGGATGGGATCTGGAACGGCTCATAAATAAATGAGCGAAATACCATAATCAGCGCGATCACCGGAAACATCGAGCTAGCAGATTCTACCCAGCTCGGTTGCGGTGCAACGGCTTGTAAGGTTTGAGCATCCACCTGATCGCCAGCATTTACCGCCGCCGCTTGAATCTTCAATTGGCGTTTCGGCGCCCAAATAAACTTATCTAAAGCCCAAATGATCCCTGTTACCAGCGTCGCCAGCACAAGAATTAGCGAAAAAGTATTTGCCATGTTTATCCCTACTTAATTAACTATCAGGCAAAACGGCTGGCAAAACCAAACACCGTTCGCTCGATAAAACAATGCAGCAAGACCAGCTTGCTGCATTGCCATTATTATCAGTATTACTGATGATAAGAGTAACAACCCTTGTCTTTCATTGTCTACTGATAACAATAGGTTAAATCTATTACTTATCTTTACCCACATGCAGAATAGCAAGGAAGGCTTCCTGAGGCAGTTCAACGTTACCGATCTGCTTCATTCGCTTCTTACCGTCTTTCTGCTTCTGCAGTAGCTTCTTCTTACGGCTGATATCGCCACCGTAACATTTCGCGATAACGTTCTTACGTAGCTGCTTCACGGTTGAGCGAGCAATCACGTTGGTGCCGATAGCCGCTTGAATAGCGATATCAAACATCTGGCGAGGAATGAATTCCTTCATTTTCTCAACCACATCACGGCCACGTTGTTGCGAGTTGTCTTTGTGCGTAATGATAGCCAATGCATCAACACGATCGCCGTTCAACAAGATATCAACACGTACCATGTTCGATTCTTCGTAACGCTGGAAGTTGTAGTCTAGCGATGCATAGCCGCGAGACGTTGACTTCAAACGGTCGAAGAAGTCGAGCACCACTTCAGACATTGGAATGTCGTATGTTAATGCCACTTGGTTACCGTGGTACACCATGTCTACCTGCATACCACGCTTTTCGATACACAAGGTAATCACGTTACCCAGGTATTCACTTGGTACCAGGATGTTACAACGTGCAATCGGCTCACCCATGATGGCAATGTCGTTCACCGCGGGCAATTTCGCCGGGCTATCAACATAAATCAAGGTACCGTCTGTCTTTGTCACTTCGTACACCACCGTTGGTGCCGTCGTGATCAAATCGATGTTGTACTCACGCTCTAGACGCTCTTGGATGATCTCCATGTGCAGCATGCCAAGGAAGCCACAACGGAAACCAAAGCCTAGCGCAGTTGAGCTTTCTGGCTCGTAGAACAATGAAGCATCGTTCAAGCTCAGCTTGCCCAGTGCATCACGGAAGTTCTCGTAATCATCAGAAGAGACAGGGAAAAGACCGGCGTAAACTTGAGGCTTCACTTTCTTAAAGCCCGGCAGTGATTCTTCACAACCGTTTTTCGCGTACGTCAAGGTATCACCTACTGGTGCACCAAGAATATCTTTGATACCACAGACAACCCAGCCTACTTCACCGGTACGCAGCACGTCTTTATCAACTTGCTTCGGTGTGAAGATACCCAGACGGTCGATACCCCAGATTTGGCCTGTGCTCATTACCTTGATCTTGTCATTTTTCTTCATGATGCCATTTTTAATGCGCACCAAAGAAACAACACCTAGGTAGTTATCGAACCAAGAGTCAATGATCAACGCTTGCAATGGCGCGTCAGGATCACCTTCTGGTGCCGGAATGGCAGACACGATGTTTTCTAGTACATCGTCAACACCCACACCGGTCTTCGCTGAACAGCGTGTTGCATCAATTGCGTCGATACCCACGATGTCTTCAATTTCTTCTGCAACACGCTCAGGTTCGGCGGCTGGCAGGTCGATTTTGTTCAAAATCGGCACAACTTCCAGATCCATTTCCATGGCGGTGTAACAGTTTGCTAGTGTTTGGGCTTCAACCCCTTGACCCGCATCAACCACTAGCAGCGCGCCTTCACACGCAGCAAGTGAACGCGAAACTTCATACGAGAAGTCAACGTGTCCAGGGGTATCGATAAAGTTAAGCTGATAAGTTTCACCATCTTTAGCCGTGTAATCGAGCGTCACGCTCTGGGCTTTGATGGTGATACCGCGTTCGCGCTCAAGGTCCATGGAATCAAGAACCTGCGCAGCCATTTCACGATCGGAAAGGCCGCCACAGACTTGGATTAGACGGTCGGATAAGGTCGACTTACCATGGTCGATATGTGCAATAATCGAAAAGTTACGAATGTGCTTCATGAATTGGCGTGACTAACTCGTGATAAAAATGAATGGGATCTACAGATCAAGTTCACGGATTCTACCGAATTTCCCCGCTACTCGCTATCTTTCGATGCGGCATTTATTGCCAACTCTGCCGAAACAGGCTGACCAAGTACACGGATCAAGCTCGGTTGATAGTCAGAATCCCCCTCTAATCGTGCAGCATAATGCTTCGCAATCCCCACGCCGAGTGCGGCGCAACTTAATGCGGTGAGGATCACACCGAGCTCGCTGCCACCGACCATACTGACAAACCACCACTGACCGAGTGCAGCACCTACCACTAAGCATAGCAAAGGCAGCACGTAGACTAACAAGGCGGAGTGAATCATGCTCCGCTCAGACAAGCCGATCTCGACCACATCCCCAATATTGACGGATTGCTGAGTCGGAATGGTGATTTTATGCTGGCGACCGGGCAACGCTTTACTGACGATACCACTGCCACAGCTCTGTTGTGAGGCACAGCTGCCGCAACTGGTTTGTTGCTGACAACTGACCACGATATGGCCAGAATGGCAAGCCACCACGGTGGCCAATGAATGCATCATTGTGACTTACTCCCGGCTGCGGGAAACTCCACTGACTCGGCAACTCGACGGGCAGTGGCGGGCGGAATATCCCCCACCACCGTCACTTCTTTGCCCTTGAGCATGTAGCTGTGCAAGGTACGACGCCCCTGACGTACGAGCTGCTCACGCACGGTAAAATTATCGGCGGCAGACACATAAATCGAGAAACTGAACAGGCCATCACTGTACATTTTGCTCTCTACCGGTCGTTCGGTCATCATCAAGCGATGACGATTGCGAGAAATCGATTCAAACCCTTGTGGTAACCACTTTACCTTCCAGTCCAGCTCCGCTTGGGGTTTCGGCGGTAACTGCACCACGGCTGGCAACTCAACGCTTTCCAGGCTTTTCAGCACATCCCCGACTTTCGGGTTGATCACGTAAGAAACGGCACGGTATTGCTCTAGCGGCTCACCATCACGATCCAGCAAGTCGGCACGCATCACCAACTTGCTGCGGGTATCAATCCACAACAAATAGGAATAACGGGCCCCGTCTTTAGGTGCGATACGCACGACATCACATGCAACGCCCGCTTCTCGCGACCGCCCCATAGCAATGAAATCATAATAGTCCGCTAATTCGCTGATGTCTGTTTTCATGATCGGCGGCAATGGCGCCACCATCTTGTTGCTGTCGATGGTGAACGGGTCAAGACCCGGCTCAAAATAACTGACTTCATTGCCCCGCTGGATCACTTCGCGCGGCGGCCCACTGAGGTACACCAAGTGCGCATAGGTTTCCCCGTTTTCCACCGCATGGCGATAACGCAGCGGTTCAATGCTGTTTTTCTTGATTAGGATGTACGACAACTCATAACTGAGTGCACGGCTGGCCTCATCCATTTGATGCAACAAAGCCTCTGCGGAGGGTGTCACATCTTCCGCAGAGGCTTGCAGTGGCATCGCAAGGCTGACCAGTGTCATCACACCGACCAGAATCTTTTTCATTTGTCCGCCATCAATTAGTTCGCTTCCAACATCGAACGGTCAATGGAACCGTCTTCGGCATTTAAGCGCAGCTGTAGTTCATAGTCCTGCAACATCGCATTAATGCGACGGCGCTGCTCCATCACCTGCGCTTCCGTTGGCCCTGCATGACGATGATTGGCTTGCACCGAATCCCGCGTGAGGCTAACTGGCTCAGCAGTGCCAGCAAAAGGAATGGTTTCCAATACTGGGAGTTGCTCGCTGTTTGCTAAGCCATCGGCACCGATGTCACTGCCGTTGTATTGCTGTACGCCGACAATCACGGCCAATGACACACTGGCGGCCACGGCCACCTGACCGAGCTGGGTTAACCAACTAGGGAGTGTCCACTTTGCCTGTTGTGGTGTCGGCTGAGATTCGGTTGGCACCGTCTGTGTTTCACGCACATCCGCAAGGTGCACCACTGGCGCAACCTCTTGCGGTGCCATACCGGAATGAGCAGGCTCATCGTTCAGCGCCAGTGCTACCTTGGCCGCAATATCCCAATCCATGGTTTGCGGTGCTTCCCCGCGCATCACATCCCCGATTAAAGAGAAGCTCTGCCAGGTTTCTTGACTGCTGTTATCAACAGTCAATGCATTTACAATGCTCTGATCCAGCTCTTCGCCATCTAACAATGCCGAAATTTTTTCTTTATCAGCCATCTTTTTTCACCGTTTGGCCCAACACTATCGCTGCATGAGAGGGCGAATGCGTTTTTCCACCGCCTCTCGTGCACGGAAAATACGAGATCTCACCGTACCCACCGGACAATCCATGACTTCAGCAATCTCTTCATAACTTAAGCCTTCCAACTCGCGCAATGTGATCGCTGTTTTAAGATCATCCGGTAATCCTTCAATGGTACTAAAGACAACCCGCTTCAATTCTTCTGACAACATTTGGTTCTCAGGGTTCGATATTTCTTTTAGCGCATTACCATTTTCATAATATTCCGCCTCTTCAGCATCCACATCGGACGCAGGCGGGCGTCGCCCCTGAGCGACTAAGTAATTCTTCGCGGTGTTCACCGCAATACGATAGAGCCATGTATAAAAGGCACTTTCACCACGAAACGTCGGTAACGCACGATAGGCCTTAATGAATGCTTCTTGGGCA
This sequence comes from Photobacterium japonica, assembly GCF_050337005.1. Classification (NCBI taxonomy): domain Bacteria; kingdom Pseudomonadati; phylum Pseudomonadota; class Gammaproteobacteria; order Vibrionales; family Vibrionaceae; genus Photobacterium; species Photobacterium japonica. Next base: position 36,955 of record NZ_JAKJSN010000032.1, read on the forward strand.
ACATCTGGCACATCGCCAGAATTGCTGACATACCTTGCCACCAAGTTGCAGACTTTATTCTGGTACTTCACGACCAGTAAATTAAAGGCCTGCTTGTCGCCACGCTGTACCCGCTCAATGAGTACTTGGTCAGTTTGCTGCTCGCTCATCCGAGCGTGTACTCCTATGTCTATGACACCCGTATTTCTTATGCGTCCTGGCTAAAAAAAGATTGTGAGCCATCAACGAAACCGATCGCATCGCGAATTTGCGATCCAATCTGATCTGCCGTGCCCAACCAAAACAATATGATAAAAATATATGAGCGTGAGCACTATCTCTGACTCGGCAGAACCCACAAAGTTCCCGATAAAAAAATAACTTCTCAGAAATAGTGCGCGATTTTTCGGCGCCAATACCGCAGTATTAACATTCGCTTTGCTTTCCGCCACCGGCGTACTGAGCGCGGTCTGATACGAAAGAGAAACACCTTAGGCTGTGCTTCGTCGCGCATTATAGCGTTTCATGAGAGCAATTTGTGAACCCGCCGTCAAAAATGAACAAATGACAGGGAATTTGGTAACATAACGGCATGACCACAGGGATATGAGATCATGATGAACGAAAACCGAGAGCATCAATGTGATGTATTAGTCATCGGGAGTGGTGCCGCAGGATTGTCACTGGCATTACGCCTTGCCCCCAAGGGGAAAGTGATTGTTTTAAGTAAAGGCCCCCGCAGCGAAGGGGCGACCTATTATGCCCAAGGCGGTATTGCCGCGGTGTTTGACGAAGGCGACAGTGTCGATTCCCATGTGGAAGACACCCAAATCGCCGGCGCCCATTTATGCGATGAACAAGTGGTTCGCTTTATTGCCGAGAACGCCAAGCATTGTGTCCAATGGCTGATCGATGGTGGCGTCCCCTTTGACCGGGAAGAGTGTGACAGTGACGACTCCCCCCGCTACCACCTCACCCGCGAGGGCGGACACAGTCATCGCCGTATCCTCCACGCCGCCGATGCCACTGGCATGGCGGTACAAAATAGCCTGCAAGACAATGTCCATCAACACCCCAACATCAACGTCTTTGAACGTCACAACGCCCTCGATTTAATCACCAGCCAAAAGCTGGGCCTGACCGACCAACCCAACCGCATTCTCGGTGCCTATATATGGAATCGCAACCGCGAAGCGGTAGAAACCGTGCGCGCCAAGTTTGTTGTGCTAGCCACGGGTGGTGCGTCGAAAGTGTACCAGTACACCTCGAACCCAGATGTTTCTTCCGGGGATGGGATTGCCATGGCATGGCGTGCGGGATGCCGTGTCGCGAACCTCGAATTCAATCAGTTTCACCCTACCTGCTTATTTCACCCGGATGCCCGCAACTTCCTGCTGACCGAAGCCCTGCGTGGCGAAGGCGCCTACCTGCGCCGTCCGGATGGGTCACGCTTTATGACTGATTTCGATACGCGGGGCGAACTGGCACCGCGTGATGTCGTCGCCCGTGCCATCGACTATGAAATGAAGCGCCTCGGGGCGGACTGCATGTACTTGGATATCAGCCACAAGCCGGCCGATTTTGTCATGAAGCATTTCCCGATGATCCACGAAAAGCTGCTGACATACGGCATCGACATCACCAAAGAGTCGATCCCGATTGTGCCGGCCGCCCACTACACCTGTGGGGGCGTGATGGTGGATCAACAAGGCCGCACGGATCTGGATGGCTTGTATGCCATTGGGGAAGTCAGCTACACCGGTTTACACGGCGCGAACCGCATGGCTTCCAACTCGCTGTTAGAGTGCGTGGTGTACGCCTGGGCGGCGGCTGAAAGCATTGCCAAACACATGGACAGCGTCAGCCTGCCTGGCAGCTTGCCCAATTGGGATGAAAGTCAGGTCAGCTGCTCAGATGAAGAGGTAGTGATCCAGCACAACTGGCACGAGCTGCGTCTGTTTATGTGGGACTACGTGGGCATTGTCCGTTCCACCAAACGCTTAGAGCGGGCGATGCGGCGGATTCAGTTACTGCAAGATGAAATCCATGAATACTACAGCCACTTCCGCGTCTCGAATAACCTGCTGGAGTTGCGTAACTTATTGCAAGTGGCGGAGCTGATGGTACGTTGTGCACTGGAACGTAAAGAGAGCCTGGGCTTGCATTATACCTTGGACTATCCCGAGTCTTCGGCGGAACCTCGCCCGACCATCCTGACGCCGGATCAACCCTGCTAATCGTACTTCTATCTCGTGGCAGCGGTCTCGTGGCTAACGTCACGAGACCGCTTTCCTTCCTTCTCTACCATTCTCTTCTCCACGACTCACCCGGACGATAATCCGCAATCCCATTCGGGTAGCGCGCAAATAACATAACTTGATGATACGCCGATGCCGTACAACTGTCTGGAGTAACCGCGACCCACACGGTTCGGGGTTTGGCTGGACACGAAGACGACAACGGTGAGTAAGACGGCGACGGACTATGGCGTAACTGAAACACCACCAGCCACGGGGTGCGCAGAGTAAGGCGTTTGAGTGTCCACGACGTATTTTGCCACTGTATCTGACCGTCACAGCGGATCACTAATCGTCCTTGCTGGCGGACGTGGCGCCACGCCCATTGCTCGACTTCATGCCATAATCCCCACACGCCGAGGACAAGCAGTGATGGCGGCAAGGCATGCACAAACACAGTGAGAAGTAACAAAAACAACGCACTGGCATAACCCACCGCCAGTGCGTAAAAGAGGGGGCGAGAAGGGGTCAGCGCGATATCAGCGAAGTTTGCTGTTGTTGTGGGCAACAATTTTATCGACCATGGCCGCGTGAGCCAGGTTGTCGCTGCGACCGTGTTGCATCATCCACTTAAACAAGTCCGGATCATCACAGGTTAACAGTGAAATAAAGTCTTTCTGCTCTTCGACTGGCAATGCCTCAAAACACTCTTCAAAGAACGGCATGATAATCACATCCAATTCCAACATACCACGGCGGCATGCCCATTTAACCCGTGCTTTATCTTCTGCACTCAACATTGTTACAACCTCAATCATCTTGCTCAGGGCAACAGGGCTGACGTGACATGCCATGCCCATGCGGGTGCCCCATCATGGAATATGCCACTCATACTAGCAGCCCCCTTTGGGCGCGACTATGCGCCAGCGCAAGCAAACCCCCAAGTTGAGATCTGCGATCACTTTTGCCGCCTTGTCACGCGCCTGACAGTATCTGAGCGTTTACCTCAGGTATAGATGCTGACAAACGGAAAAAGTCGCTTTAACATAGTCCAATCAGGGACGTTACGTACCCGCGCCTTCGCGCCGGGTAAGGTAACCCTCCTCCCATTCACCCCTATTTGTCGTGGGGCACCTTGAGGGCTCGGCAACACGCCACCCGCTCACGATACGACGACGTTGGATATACTATGAGCACTTGGTCTGAAAACTTCACGTTCCCCCCTCTCGCCCTGACACAGGATGCCGACTTGCCGGCGCTGGCCTTGGTGGATTTAACGCACTGGGCGCTGATCACGCTGATCGGCAATGACAAAAAATCGTACCTGCAAGGTCAGGTGACCTGTGATGTCGTAAGCCTGGCGGCCGATCAATCCACGCTGGGCGGTCACTGCGACGCCAAAGGCAAACTACGTACTATCTTCCGCTTGTTCCATCACAATGACGGTTACGGCTTCTTCCAGCACCGCAGCCTGACAGAGACCCAACTGCCAGAATTGAAAAAGTACGCCATTTTCTCGCAAGTGGACATCAACACCAGCGATGACATCCTGCTCGGCTTGGTCGGTCGTGACGCCACAGCACACGTGGATACCCTGTTCGGTGGCGAAGGCGATGTGCGTGCCATCGACGGCGGCACAGCGGTGAAGATTGACGAACAACGCTGGCTGATCGCGGTGACCGCTGAACGCGCGAACGCCATTGCAGCGCAATTGGCTGACACCGCAACCTTGTGCGACGACACCCTGTGGGATCGTTGTGATGTCGCGGCAGCGCTGCCTCGCATTGAAGCGGCGACCGAGCTGGAATTTATTCCACAAGCCTTGAACCTACAGGCATTGGATGGGATCAGCTTTAAGAAAGGCTGCTACACTGGCCAAGAAACGGTCGCGCGAGCCAAATACCGTGGCATCAACAAACGTGCCATGTACTTAGTCAGCGGCCCAGCCACAGCATGCCCACAAGCGGGGGATGCCCTTGAGCGCAGTATTGGTGAAAACTGGCGTAAAGGCGGCACTATCATTGCCGGTTACCGCTTCAGTGATGACACGGCTATCGCCTTGGTCTGCCTGCCGAATGATTTGGATGCCGACACCCAATTCCGCCTTGCCGGTCACGACGCGCTTTGGCAGCAACAGGCTTTGCCGTACTCACTCGAAGAAGCGTAAGCCCGTATGCAAACATCCGTTACCCGTTATTTAGAGGAAGAAGGCGTGGAATACCGCCTGCTTCCTCACCGTCAACCGGCCAAAACGGTCGAGGAAGCCGCCCGTGAACGCGGGGTTGATCCACAACAGATGGTGAAATCGATTTTGCTGCGCGACATGAGTGGCTTTCATGTGCTGGCCTGTGTGCCAGGCCCGGCACAAGTGGATCCCACCAAGGTACGAAACATGTTTGGCTGTCGCCGTATGACCTGTGTCTCAGCCAGTGATGTCGAAAAAGTCACCGGGCTGATCATTGGCACCGTGGCGCCGATTGGCCTGAAACAGCCATTGCCGATCATTTTTGATCACAGCATTACGGCTCACTCGCACGTCAACATCAGCAGCGGTGATCGCATGGCTGGGATCGAGTTGGCCACCGACGATTTACTGGTGTTATGTGATCCAATGTTGGCAGACATCTGCCGCACGGCGTAACGAAGCAGGAGGCTTCATGAACACCATCAACTGGCGCGGCGTCGATCTGAATTTGCTGATCGCGTTTTCGGCCTTAATGGAAACCCGCAGTGTGACCAAAGCAGCCGCCAAACTGTCGATGGGGCAATCGGCCATGAGCCATAATTTGTCCCGCCTGCGTGCACTGATCGACGATCCGCTGTTTGAACGTCATGGCCATCAGATGATTGCCACGGATAAAGCCTTGGAGTTGGCGCCAGTGGTGGAGCACATTTTGCAGTTGGTCACGTCAGAGATCTTGCAACCGGGGGATTTTTCGCCTGCACATTATCAGGGGATCTTCCGCATTGGCCTGACCGACTACGCCGAATTGCTGTTCGCCCCCGCGCTGTTTGATGCGATCCGCGAGCAAGCCCCGCACAGCCAGTTAAGCTTCTGCAATGTCGATAGAAACAACTATCAGCATGCCGCGGAAGCGCAGCAAATCGATCTGATCATCGGCTCAATGAAAGATCTGCCTCGGGAGTTTGAGAGCCAGTATCTCTACACCGAAGATCACGTGTGCTTGTTTGACAGTCAGGCGACGGGCTTATCGACGCCTATCGATCTCACACGCTACATTCAAACGCCGCAAGCCTTGGTCACCCCTGACGGAAAGCTGGCCAGCAATGTCGATAACCAATTGCAACAGCAAGGTTTTCAGCGCCACATCGCCGTCGGTTCCAGCAGCTTTTTGACCATTCGCCACCTACTGACAGGCCGCAACTTGCTGTGTGTAGTCTCGACCTTGATGGCGCAATTGGATGTGTTCCAAGACACCCTGACCCAGTGCCGACCGCCTGTCGATATCCCGGATTTTGATATCAATATGCTGTGGTTACGCCGCAATGCTAACCACCCCCGTCAAGAATGGCTGCGCCAGTGCGTACATCAGACCATCACGGCGAGAGTGAATGAACTGCGGCAACTCAACTAAAATCCCTCCGTGTTGTTGCGCAAATCCGATGCGCGAGCCATAAAAAACGGTGTCACGTTCTACGCGACACCGTTTTTTTTTAGTATGCAGCCCGCGCTTACCGCGCATGAGTGATACCGTTATTTATCCGCAGAGGGCTCGCTCTGCCCAGGCTCTTGGATCTGATACAACTTATGCTCGTCACACGGCTCTTTGCAGTTGCATTCTTTATCCACGCCCACATTGGCTAAACCACCACAGCTGCCTTGAATCGAACGCTTCTTCAGTAAACCGATGGCCATGCCGCCGATCACCAATAAAAATACCACCACCGTTAACACGTAGGTCATAGTTTCAATCCTCCGATTTTCGTCAACCCTTTCAGCACAGAAGCACCCAGCGTACGGGTGCCGATCTTCGCCACAGGCGCTGGCGCGGCTTTTTTGGTACCGCACCCACAACCGCATCCACCTTTTTCACGCTTACACGGACGGCCTTGCTCGGCAGCGGTTAACGCTTCACGGGGAACGGTACCATTAAGCACGTCTGTCAACGCGCTGCGTGACGGCACGCGGAAAATAACAAAGCCAGCATTGAGCAACCTTGCCAGAGAACGTTGACCGACATTACCCAGAATGATGGTTGATACGCCCTGCTCCGCCAACTGGCGTTGGATCAGCTTTTTATGCTTACATCCCACCGCTTTACTGCCGCTGTTTTCAAGGTCAGCTAACCAGCGCCCTTGTTCATCATAGACTTTAAACGTCGCCGCTTTGCCGAAGTGGCCCGCCACTTCTTGTCTTGGTGTCACTGCAATTGCCAATGCCATTTCTTATTCCTTTTCACGATCACTTGTTAGCGGCGAGGCCAGCTCTAACGCCATTCCCCCCACCAGCGCTTTAGCCACTTTATGCCGCGCACTGGCTACAATATTACCCAACGTTTGACGAGAAACGCCGAGCGCCAAGGCCGCCGCTTGTTGATTGAGCCCATTCACGTCAACCAACTTCAGCGCCTCTAGCTCATCAGCCGCCAGCAGGATGGCCGTCAATTCTGACATCGGCACCCCATTGGGTTTAAAACACTGATAAGCTGGGCGGCAACTGATCCGGCGGGCTATTTTCGGTCTAGGCATCCTCTTTACTCTCGTCATCGCTATTATCACAACAGCGCCCTATTATTGGCATATGCCAATAACTCACTTTGATCTTGCGCAGTGATCATGCAAAAACACCCACACCAAAGCAAAATATCGCTTAACAACTTTGCAGCCAATCGGTGACACTCCCCTATCTGCGAGCCACCGTAATAAGCACGTACATCTTGACTTTGTTGCCTTTCGCCACCATTTCATCGCAGATCGATGAAAAATCTGTATTTTCACCGTTAAACCACGCACACCAAGCGCCAGAATAGCCTTCTCCGCCATACCGAGCGTGTTAAAACAAGGAGAATTCACTATCGAGGCGCTTACTGACAAAAGAAACACAATAATAAGATAGTTTTAACATTTTCATTATGCTGAAGGCATCACAGAAGCGGGCAAAAAGTTGATTTACACTTCTCACCGTCAAAAACAGAGGGAAAGGTTGACTAATTATGCGCATGTTCAAACGCTACGTGCCTAAAATGATCGCAAAGCACGTCAGTCGTTTATTCAGTGGTCGGATTTATATTGATGGCCGTGGAGGTTATGAATTTAACAATGGATTGTTAATGGTACCCATTAAGGCAGAGCACCGCCACTACCAAACCGTGAATGAAATCAACCAAGAAATCAGACGCATGAAAGACAGCGCCTACTAACCGTTTCATCGTGTTTGCCAGAAAAAAGCCCATCATTGGGCTTTTTTTGATCCATTAATCGTCATCATCAGCGATCACATCGAGATAACTGTCCGAATCCAGTAAATCCCCGTCTTCACCGTCATCGTCGACTTTGATTTGGAATAACCAGCCGTCACCATAGGGATCACTGTTCACCAATTCCGGCGCCCCTTCGAGATCCTCGTTCACGGCCACCACAAACCCTGTCAGTGGCGCATAAATGTCTGATGCGGCTTTCACCGATTCCGCCACCGCACAGTCTTCACCGGCTTCTGTGGCGCTGTCTATTTCAGGTAAGTCCACAAACACCATATCGCCCAATAAGGATTGGGCATGATCGGTAATGCCTATGGTGTACACACCCTCGCCTTCGGGGCGCACCCATTCGTGCGTGTGGGTATATTTCAATTCAGAAGGGATATAGCTCATCGTAAACGTCCTTATGAAAATAACCTGCTCGACACCGAAAAAAGCATCAGGCAGCACGGGTTTCGTCATCATGAAAGAGAGCGACATCGTGGGATACGCCGCCCCTCGTTTTTCCTGATATTTACTGTAGGAGAAAAATTCCCGCTCCGGATCGATTTTTTCAAACTTGCGATAAAGCACTATGTATTCATGTTATTAACCGCAGAAACCGGTATTCATCAGGCACAAAAAAACCGCCCAATAGGCGGTTTAAAATCAGCGACGCACATCACTCAGTAACGGGCTAAATCCGGCAACTCACCGCTCAGCCCCAATGCACGGCGCATAAACTCGTCTTTCAGTCCCGGCGCCTTATCGGCCAACAGCATGCCCAGATCGCGCACCAGCTTTTTTGCGGGATGCGCGCCGGCAAACAAGTCTTTGAACCCTTGCATCGCGGCAATCATTTTGGCCGCTTCCGCTTTACGCCAGCGTTCATATGGACGCAGATTCGCCAGCTTGCCGATGTCTTGATCCTGTTGCCACAAGCGTTTCAATTCTTGCGCCAAGGCCGCTGCATCGAGCAACCCCAAGTTGACGCCTTGGCCAGCCAAAGGATGAATAGTGTGTGCCGCATCGCCCACTAACGCCACGCGATCGCGAACGAAGCTGCGGGCATAACGCATCTTCAATGGCACCGCTCGGCGTTCCCCTTCCACCTGACACAAGCCTAGGTGATTATCGAACGCGCTCGTCAAGCGCTTGTTAAACTCACTGTTTGACATAGCACAGAGCGCGTCAGCCTCTAGCGGCGGCATTGACCACACAATGGAACACAGATCCGGCTCCGGCAATGGTAGGAACGCGAGCGGCCCTTGTGGACGGAAGATCTGACGCGCCGTGTCCTGATGCGGCTCAGCACAACGAATGTTCGCCACAATCGCACTGTGCCCGTAGTCCCAATGGGTCAACGGAATATCCAGCTTGTCACGCAGCCAAGAGTGCGCCCCATCGGCGCCCACCACCAGCTTGGCGGTCAGGTGTTTGCCGGATGCCAGCGTCAACCAGGCTTCGCTTTCACCGAACACGATATTCTCGCAACGCTCAGGAGCCAACAAGGTGACGTTATCCAGCTGAGAGACCTTGTCCCACAAAGCCAGTTGGATCACACGGTTTTCAACGATGTACCCCAAGTTCGGCTGGGCTAAACGCGCAGCATCAAAGGCGATTTTGGCAAAGCTGTCTTGTTCCCACACCTGCATTTTGTCATACGGGGCATTGCGGCGGGCTTCAATGCCTTGCCACGCGCCCACGCGGCGCAGAATACGCTCACTGGCACGGCTCAAGGCAGAGACTCGCAGATCCGGTAATTCTGCCAATGTTGGATCCGGTTGGTGACCTTCAATCACGGCAACCCGCAACTCGGTATCTGCCAACGCAGCCGCCAAGGCCAAGCCCACCATTCCACCGCCAATAATCGCGACATCAACACTTTGCATCATGGTTATCTTTCTACCTGTCCCATCGCTCGCCGTACCAGCGGAGCTTTCAATACATCAAAGGTGTTCATGGCCATCAGACCAAGATTACGCCCCGCCACCAGTGGCATGGCCTCATTGGCAAACACACTGACCAAACCGGCGGTCATGCCGACGGTGGCTTGGCGATCCGGTTCGCGGCGCTGACGATAGCGGCTAAGCACGGCGGTACAACCGGCATCCCCGTATTCCGCCACACCTTGTACAATTTCTTCAGCCAAACTCAGCACATCACGCAAGCCCAGATTAAAGCCTTGCCCGGCGATCGGATGCAACGTTTGTGCGGCATTCCCCACCACCGCCACGCGGTGAGAGGTCAAACGCAGGGCTTGGCGCAATAATAACGGATACGCACTGCGCGCGCCGGTTTTGACCAACCGCCCTAAGCGCCAACCAAAGATCTGCTGCAAGTGTGCTAAAAACTCATCATCGTTCCAGCCCATCACGGTATCACGCGCATCCGGACGGACACACCACACCAGTGAACTGCGCCCTTCCGACATCGGCAGCAAGGCCACCGGCCCCTGCGCCGTAAACCGTTCAAACGCCCGGCCACGGTGCGGCTCGGCGGTCGTCACATTCGCGATCACCGCCACTTGCTCAAAATCGTATTCACTGCGGCCAATACCGACCATGTTGCAACAGGCCGACACCGCGCCATCAGCAGTCACCAACAGCTTACCGTTGAGCGAGTCCCCCGAATCAAGGGTCAGGGTCACGTTGGTTTGTGTACGCGCAATGGCGCAAATAGTCGCAGGACAATACAGATCAACGGCAGGCGTGTCGGCCAACATTTGATGAAAAATGCGACCGGCATCCGCCAATTCAATCACATAACCCAGCGCATCGACCGCGAGAGCATGGGCGTCCATCGTCACACGACCGGCATGGCCGCGATCCGACACATGGATATGATCAATCGCTGTCGCCACGGCAGACAACGGCGCCCAGCACCCAATGTGATCCAAGCCGTGCGCGGATCCCAATGACAGGGCAATGCTGCGCGCATCATAGCCGGGATGGTAATCCTGCTGCGGCGCGACCGCTTCAACGACCGCAATGCGCAACTGCCCGCCGCTCAAACGGTCTAACGCAATTGCCAACGTGGCACCTGCCATCGCCCCACCGGCAATGACGACATCGTACTGCTTCACATTTCGCCTCTTCGTGATGACCGTGATGGATTAATGCAAGGTTGGTTGATCGTCAGACGGAACACCAAACGCGTCGTCTTCATCGACCTCTCCGCGCTGGCTCAAGCCGACCAAACACACCAACACGCACTCCGGCACGTACGCAACGACGTTATCAAACAACATCGCTTGCTCGTCCATTTCTTCATCTTCATCAATACCCAGTTGGGCGATTTCTTCCAACGCCGCCACCGCTTCTGTCACATCGTCAGAGAGGGTTTGCTTGTCCATGCCCATCAGGCCCAGACCCGAAATAAAATTGGTCACCCATTCACTCAGGGCTTCCGCGCGCACCATCAAGTCCGCGTCTTCCGCCGGTAGCAGAAGAGAGACATGGAAATCCACGTCGGCCAATTCTGCCGCCGTTGAGGTAAACAGGGTTTGTGTCACCTGTGTCAGCTCATCGGACACCGCAGTAAATACTGAACGCACCACACTTTTGGCGCCGTCTGTCATCACTTCGCCCTGATTGGCGTAATCGCAGATCGGGGTGAGCCATTGTTCGCCGTCGACGGCCAGTCCGCCACAGATCATGCCACTCAACAAACCGTGCAATTCTGACGGTGTCACAGCAAGGCCTTGCTCTTTCAAGCGTGGCTCAAGGATTTCGTAAGCTGGCAATTTCACTTCGCTCATGGCGTTCACCTTTTTCTCGTGGGTGTCTATAGGGGTATCTATGGTAGAGTATGCTACCACTTAACCGAAAGCAGCGTCACTTGGCAATTCCGGCCACAGGGCCACGTTTACCTCAATCTGGTTAATATCTGATTAGTCAGACACTATTGAGCATAAAGCGTGATATGCTTGCTTGCATGTTGGTAGGGCTTTTTCTATATTGAGCCACTAAACGCGTATCGCAAGCGGAATGCTATATTGAGCAATCTGACACGGAGCAGATTAAAAAGCTATGAGTAATCAGGCAGTAGAAATTCAGATTTTTGGCCGCACCCTTAAAGTGAATTGCCCAACCGGTCAGGAAGAGGCATTGCGTGCGGCTGCCGCTGATTKTGACCAGCGCCTGAACGATCTCTCTGAACGTACGAAGATCACTAACCCAGAACAACTTTTGATCTTCACCGGCCTCAATATCTGCAACGAGCTTCACAGCGAGCGCCAAGAACAACAACGTAGTGCTGAAAAAATGTCCACTAGAATCAACCAGATGGAAGATTTATTGGAGAAAGCATTGCAATATCAGCCTGAGCGTTGATAATGAATTGACCCTGGGGTGTTCGTCAGCGTATTAACGTCCCCGAGCCGATAAGCAAATACCCAGGATCAGCTTTGATTAGCTATTGAGCATGCTCGGCCCGTACCGAGAAGCCTACGGTTAATGTTGCTGGTCCACCTTGAACATCTGGTTCAAGGGCCACAATGCGCAACGGCACTCTGGGGCACCACCTCTTACGACGACGAATGGAATTCGTCAGCTGCGTCGACAAGACATTGTCACCAAACCGTCATTGGATGACCCATGAAACCTGCAACACCGTCTCACGCACAACCCTCTCAACACACTATCCGCCATACCCTACGTCAACAGATCCGCCAACAGCGTCGCGCACTCAGTGCGAATGAACAAACACAAGCCGCACACGATCTATTAACCCGATTTACCCGCTCCCCGACATTGGCTCAAGCACACCATATTGCGCTCTATCTGGCCTATGACGGCGAAATTGATACCCAACCCCTGATCCATTGGTTGTGGCAGCAAGGCCGTGATGTCTATTTGCCGGTCCTGCACCCGTTCAGCCCAGGGCACCTGTTGTTTTTGCACTACACCCCGACCACCCCCATGCACACCAACCGTTATGGCATTGCCGAGCCAAAACTCGATGTTCGGGCCGTGAAACCCGCCATGGCGCTGGATTTGATCTGCACCCCGCTGGTGGCCTTTGATCTACTCGGACAGCGCTTAGGCATGGGCGGCGGCTATTACGACCGCACCTTAATGCAATGGCACCAGCACCGTCAGGGGCCACGCCCTGTTGGCCTTGCCCACGACTGCCAACACGTTACTTCTCTGCCCGTTGAAGCGTGGGATGTGCCCCTGCCCGATATCCTCACTCCCTCTCGTCACTTTCATTGGTAACCCTGTTCTTTTTAGTGATAAGCCCCTGTTTTGCACCGCTTAACGCAATCGTTTGGTTTTTTATCACCACACTGCCAACATTAAGCCTATGTTATTAATAGAATTATCTTTTCTTGCTACCTCTAGCACAAAAAACATTCCCGCTTAGGGACTGACGGCACGCACGGCTTTGGCTATAATCAGCGCTCTGCGCTATGTATGTCATCATCAGGAGAAAAGCATGACACAAGATGAAATGAAAAAAGCTGCCGGCTGGGCTGCACTTGAGTACGTCAAAAAAGGCAGCATTGTGGGTGTGGGCACTGGCTCAACCGTGAATCACTTCATCGATGCTTTGGAAACCCGTAAAGAAGAAATTAAAGGGGCGGTATCGAGCTCTGTGGCGTCAACAGAACGTCTGGAAAAAATCGGCATTCCTGTGTTTGACGCGAACGAAGTGGCCTGCCTGGATGTGTATGTTGATGGCGCTGATGAAATCAACGGCGAATACGACATGATCAAAGGCGGCGGCGCGGCCCTAACGCGTGAGAAAATTGTCGCGGCAATCGCAGACAAGTTCATCTGTATCGTCGATGACACCAAGCAAGTCGACGTGCTAGGCCAATTCCCATTGCCTGTGGAAGTGATCCCAATGGCACGCTCTTTCATTGGCCGTGAGTTGGTGAAGTTGGGTGGCGATCCGGTCTACCGTGAAGGCTGTATCACCGATAACGGCAACATCATTTTAGATGTGCACAACATGGCGATCACCAACGCGAAAGAGTTGGAAGACAAAATCAATGCCCTGCCAGGCGTGGTGACTGTCGGTCTATTTGCCCACCGTGGTGCAGATGTGCTGCTGATGGGCACCCCGGAAGGCGTGAAAAAATTTGAAAAATAACGCTTTGGCGTAGATTCCTCTCTCTCTATGAGGGAATAGCGCTGAATACGTTACTTTCTTACGAAACGGCATCCTTTATGCCGTTTTTTTTATTCAGTTCTGTAATATTTTTACCCATTCTGGTTATTTTTTGGTAGTTTAAGCAATAGCATGTAAGCAACCTATAACGTGACGAGAATAGGCAACTCCGGATACGGTGGGCACTATGCACACCCAAATCAGCGAAGCATTTCCTTCCAGCTTCCCCCTCCCAGAGACCGATATCGCCACGTTATGCCTCACGTATTAAGGATGGATATCAATGGCACACTTTTCACTGGATAAAGACAAAATAAAGATCTTGCTGCTCGAAGGCGTACACCCTTCAGCCATCGAGGTACTGCAACACGCGGGCTACAGCAATATTGAGTACCACAAAGGTTCGCTCTCCGGTGAGGAGCTTCAAGACGCTATTGCCGATGCCCATTTTGTCGGGATCCGTTCGCGCACCCAATTAACGGAAGACGTGTTCAGCGCGGCGAAGAAATTGATCGCGGTCGGTTGCTTCTGCATCGGCACCAATCAAGTGAATCTTCAAGCGGCCGCCAAGCGTGGTATTCCCGTTTTTAACGCCCCCTTCTCAAATACCCGCAGTGTGGCAGAATTAGTCCTCGGTGAAATCTTGTTGCTAATGCGTGGGATCCCTGAGAAAAATGCTAAGGCACACCGTGGCGAGTGGATCAAATCCGCCGATCAATCGTATGAAGCCCGTGGTAAACGTCTCGGTATTATCGGCTACGGCCACATCGGTACGCAGCTGGGGATCTTAGCGGAAAACTTGGGCATGAAAGTCTATTACTATGACATCGAAAACAAGTTGTCACTCGGTAATGCCACGCAAGTCATGACCATGAGCGAGTTGCTCAATAAGTGTGATGTGATCAGTCTGCACGTGCCTGAAACGCTAGGCACGCAAGATATGATGGGGGCAGAAGAGTTTGCCCGCATGAAACCGGGCTCAATCTTCATCAATGCCGCCCGTGGCACGGTGGTCGATATTGATGCACTGTGCAGCGCCTTGGAAAGCAATCACCTTGCAGGCGCGGCCATTGACGTCTTCCCGGTAGAGCCAGAAACCAACAAAGACCCGTTTGAAAGCCCACTGATGAAGTTTGACAACGTGTTGCTGACGCCGCACATCGGTGGCTCAACGCAAGAAGCCCAAGCCAACATCGGCGTGGAAGTGGCTGGCAAGATGGCCAAATACTCTGACAACGGTTCGACCCTGTCTGCGGTTGGCTTCCCGGAAGTGTCTTTGCCTGAACACCGTGATTGCTCGCGTCTGTTGCACATTCACGAAAACCGCCCTGGTATTCTGAATCAAATCACTACCATCTTTGCCTCGGAAGGCATCAACATTGCCGCCCAGTACCTGCAAACAGGCGCTGAAGTGGGCTACGTGGTGATTGATGTCGAAACCGAACGCTCTGAAGAAGCGTTGACGAAACTCAAAGCCATCGACGGCACCATTCGCGCCCGTATTCTGCACTAAACGGTTCGAGGTTCGAGGTTCGAGGTTCGAGGTTCGAGGTTCAGTAATATTATGAAAATGGGACACGGCAACGTGTCCCATTTTTTTCATCCGTGCTTTATCTGGCTTTTCCTGCTTTTCCTTTAGACGCGCCCCTCGTCCCTGCTCTCTTGCTTAATCTTCCAGCTTAAACGTCACTGCCACTTGGTCACGAATGGTGATCTGGGCATCTTGGTAGGTCATGGCCGCTTCATTCGGGCTGTCCATCGCCATACGCATCATGATCGGACGTGGCTGATTTGACTGATACGAAATATTCCATACCCCATCCAACTTCTCACCAAACCCTTTCGCCAATGACTCCGCTTTGTTTATTGCATCTTGGATCGCGGCCTGACGAGCTTGCTCTTGGAACGTCTTCTCATCACGCACTTTCAGCTCAATGGCGTTGATACGGTTGATGCCATCCCCTAATGCATGATCCAAATAGGTATTCAGATTATCCAATTGATTCACTGTCACGGTAATACTGCGGCTGGCACGGTAGCCTTTCAACTGAGGCGCATTATTTTTCGGGTAGGTGTACTGCGGCTGCAAACTGATATTGGCACTTTGGATCTGATTACGTTCTAAGCCCTGCGCCAATAAACGCTCAACAAACGCCGTCACGGCTTGGTCCGCCGCCTGCTTGGCGGCTTGTGCGGTCGGTTTCACTTCTTCTACCGCCACAGAAAATACGGCCATATCCGGCTGTACCGTGATTTCACCGCTACCGGTGGTTTCCAAATGAGGGACAGAAATGTCCGCCGATGCCACGCCGCTGGTGCCTAATAGACCCAATCCTAGCATCACTGCCAAAAGGTGTTTTTTCATCGAAGTTGCCCGTCGTTATTTTAGGATATGTACCTTCGACAACAACATGAGGCAAAAGATTCCATGGATTATTTCTTTTTTTGTACATTGTTTTATTAAGCATAAAAAAATGGAGCCTCTCGGCTCCATTTTTAAATCCATTCAGCAATAAAGGCTTAGCCTTCTAGCTTGTTGAGATGTACATCCATTTGTGGAAATGGGATCTCAATACCTTCTTCATCCAGGCCTTCTTTGATTGCTTGTAGCAAATCAAAGTACACAGGCCAGTAATCTTCCGTGTTTACCCATGGGCGCACCACGAAGTTCACCGATGAATCGGCCAATGCCACTACGCCGACAGTCGCTTCAACGTCTTTCAGTACACGCGCTTCTGCCGCAACAACACGCTCAAGTACGGCTTTCGTTTTCTTCAGATCCGCTTTGTAAGACACACCAATCACGAAATCGATACGACGGGTCGCATGACGAGAGTAGTTCGTGATCGGACCGCCAATGACACCAGAGTTAGGAACGACAACCATTTTGTTGTCTGTGGTTTTCAGGATCGTTGAGAACACCTGAATCGCTTCAACCAGACCCGATACGCCACCCACTTCTACGAAGTCACCAGACTTAAATGGACGGAATGCTACAATCAAGACACCCGCAGCAAAGTTAGACAATGAACCTTGCAGTGCCAGACCGATAGCCAAACCGGCCGCACCGATCACAGCAACCACAGACGCAGTTTGTACGCCAACACGGCCCAATGCCGCGATCAATACGATCACAAACAGCAGATAGCGAACCAATGAGTGTAGGAACTCAACAACCGCTTCATCCATCTCTTTCTTGCGCAGCACTTTTGCTACACCGTTAGCAATGCCTTTGGTGATCATATTACCGATAAACAGGATCAACAGAGCAGAAATGATGTTTACACCATACTGCACTAACAAATCATGGTTATCTGCAATCCAATTCCCCGCGTGCAACACGCCATTGGTCAGCTCATTATCGGTAATCGTCTCGACTACCGAGTCCGTCACACTTGATGCAACACTCTCACTCATACTTATCTCATCCTGCTTGTGGTATTTCCCAACCGCCCTCTCGGTACGGCAGTGCAATACGCGTCGATAAAAAAAAGCTTACTATTTATGCAATCATCACTATATCAGTGATCACCGGTGTATGGCCTAATTTCTGTGGCCATTTTATGCGCGGGATAATACCTCCACCGCGACTGATCACCAACAGAAAAGTGGGCTCTACACACACTTCACTTTATCCAGATAAAAAAAAGCCCGCTTGCGCGGGCTTTTCTAGATTTCGTTTAAAACGAAATTATAGTACGTCGATTGCGTTTAGGTCAGCGAATGCTTTCTCTAGACGAGTAACCATTGACGCCTGGCCAGCACGTAGCCATACGCGTGGATCGTAGTACTTCTTGTTAGGTGCAGATTCGCCCGTTGGGTTACCGATTTGACCTTGTAGGAAATCACGGTTTTCAGCTTCGTAAGTACGGATACCGTCCCACGTTGCCCACTGTGTATCAGTATCGATGTTCATTTTGATCACACCGTAGCCGATAGATTCTTTGATTTCAGCTTCAGAAGAACCAGAACCACCGTGGAATACGAAGTTTAGTGCGTTTGGTGCAATACCGAACTTCTCTGCACAGTATGCTTGAGAATCACGTAGAATCGTTGGAGTCAGTACAACGTTACCCGCTTGGTAAACACCGTGTACGTTACCGAAAGATGCCGCGATAGTGAAACGTGGGCTGATCGCGCTTAGTTTCTCGTATGCGTAAGCCACATCTTCAGGAGAAGTGTATAGCTCAGACGCGTCCATATCAGAGTTGTCTACGCCGTCTTCTTCACCACCAGTACAACCTAGTTCGATTTCTAGTGTCATACCCATCTTTTCCATGCGCGCTAGGTACTGAGCACAGATTTCGATGTTTTCTTCTAGTGATTCTTCAGACAAGTCGATCATGTGAGAAGAGAATAGAGGCTTACCTGTTTCAGCGAAGAATACTTCACCCGCGTCTAGTAGACCGTCGATCCAAGGTAGCAATTTCTTCGCTGCGTGGTCAGTGTGAAGAATCACTGGTACACCGTAAGCGGCAGCAACAGCGTGTACATATTTCGCACCAGCAACAGCACCAAGGATTTGTGCACCTTGACCTTCAAGTTTCACGCCTTTACCAGCGAAGAAACCTGCACCGCCGTTAGAGAACTGAACAACAACTGGTGCTTTTGCTTTAGACGCTGCTTCAAGAACACCGTTGATTGAGTCAGTGTTAACAACGTTAACAGCTGGAAGTGCAAAGTTGTTCTCTTTTGCTACTTCAAATACTTTCTGTACGTCATCGCCAGAAATAACACCAGGTTTTACGAAATCGAAGATCTTAGACATAACAATAGTCCTATTTACCTTGTTGTCTTTGTGAATTTAAACTCTTTGCAAACGTTTGCTACTGGTCAGTATTCTATAAAAACCTGACCCAATGCACAAACGTTTAAGTACGGGAGCTTCATGCTCCCGCCTTATTTATTACGCTTTTGCACGCTCTTCTAGCATTGCAACGGCTGGAAGTACCTTACCTTCTACGAACTCAAGGAATGCACCGCCGCCCGTTGAAATGTAAGAAACATCCGCTTTGATACCGAACTTGTCGATAGCCGCTAGTGTGTCACCGCCGCCCGCGACAGAGAAACCTGCAGACTTAGCGATAGCGTCAGAAATACCTTTTGTACCCGCTTCGAAGTTCTTGAACTCGAATACGCCAACAGGGCCATTCCAAAGGATTGTTTTTGCGTTCGCAATGATGTCTGCAAGTACGGCTGTTGAATCTGGACCTAGGTCGAAGATCATGTCGTCATCTTGAACGTCAGCAACGTTCTTAATTTCAGCTTCTGCGTTCTCATCGAATGCTTTTGCACATGCAACGTCTGTTGCTACTGGAATCGCACACTCTTTCATTAGTTTCTGCGCGGTTTCAACTAGGTCAGCTTCGTACAGAGACTTACCTACGTTGTGGCCTTCAGCCGCGATGAAAGTGTTTGCGATACCACCGCCAACAACCAATTGGTCAGCGATTTTAGATAGAGATTCAAGCACAGTTAGCTTGGTCGATACTTTAGAGCCACCCACGATAGCAACCAATGGGCGTGCAGGGTTGCTCATTGCTTTACCCAATGCTTCTAGCTCAGCGGCTAGCAGTGGACCCGCACATGCGACAGGTGCGTGCATGCCTACGCCGTGCGTAGATGCTTGTGCACGGTGTGCCGTACCGAATGCATCCATCACGAAGATGTCACACAGTGCTGCATACTGCTTAGATAGCGCTTCTTCGTTCTTCTTCTCGCCTTTGTTAAAGCGAACGTTTTCAAGAACAACAAGCTCACCGGCGTTTAGCTCTAGGCCGTCTAGGTAGTCTTTTGCCAATGTCACGTCGCACTCTAGTGCGTCGTTTAGGTAGTTAACTACAGGAGCTAGAGAGAACTCTTCCGCGTACTCGCCTTCAGTCGGACGACCTAGGTGAGAAGTAACCATGACTTTTGCACCCGCTTCTAGGCAAAGCTTGATGGTTGGTAGTGATGCAAGGATACGTGCATCTGAAGTCACTTTACCGTCTTTTACTGGTACGTTCAGGTCAGCACGGATAAATACGCGTTTACCTGCTAGATCCAGGTCAGTCATCTTGATTACAGACATGGTTTGTCCTCTCAACATTAATTAAATTAAAAATCAAAGTTTTGCTAGCTCAGCGTCACTGCCAAGCCCTACGAATTCTTATTGCTCGCTGCTCACCGATGAAATGTTGTCGGTTGCATGCATGGCTAACGCGGTATCGAGCATCCGGTTAGCAAATCCCCACTCGTTATCACACCACACCAACAGCTTTATCAAATGCTGGTTGCTCACGCGGGTTTGGGTGCCGTCAACAATCGCACTGTGGGGATCGTGATTGAAGTCGGTCGACACCAGAGGTGCTTCGGTATAATCCACTATGCCATCTAATGTACAACGAGACGCCTCGGCCAGTGATTGATTTACGTCATTAACTTTCACATTTGTTTTTATTGTGACACTTAAATCCATCGCTGTAACATTTATTGTCGGAACACGCACAGAGATCGCTTCAAATTTGTCAGAAAATTTCGGGAATATACGTCCGATACCGAGATGCAGTTTTGTATCGACCGGAATAATAGACTGGCTGGCGGCGCGTGTACGACGGAGATCGGTATGGTAGGCATCAATCACTTGCTGATCATTCATCGCGGAGTGAATGGTGGTGATGGTGCCGGACTCGATCCCGAAGTGTTCATCCAACACTTGGATGATAGGAACGATGCAGTTGGTGGTACAAGAACCGTTAGACACAATGCGGTCTTCAGGTTTCAGTGACGTGTGGTTCACACCGTAGATAATGGTGTTATCAATGTCATTGGCAGCAGGATGGGAGAACAACACTTTTTTCGCGCCCGCGTTGATATGGGCTTCGCCGTCGGCGCGGGAACCGTAGACACCGGTACAATCGAGTACGATGTCGACATGGAGATCTTGCCAAGGCAAGAGATGAACGTCGCGTTGATGCAAGATACGAATACTGTCTCGCTCACCGTTTTGATGGGCAATAAACAAGTGCTCCTGGTCATGGCTGACAGGCTTGTAAAATCGGCCATGGCTGGTGTCATATTGCAAAAGGTGAGCCATCGCTTCCGGCTCAGCCAACTCATTGACTGCCACTACCTTGATCTGTTCAGATTTTCCGCTTTCGTACAGCGCTCTTAACACGCTGCGGCCGATGCGGCCAAATCCATTAATTGCGACGTTTAGTGTCATATCCGTGCTACAAAATTAATAAGCCGGACTAGTGTATACCAAGCGATTCGCAGAATCACCATAATTGTGAGCAGGGTCACCACCCTATTGCGCGGCCTTTTTAATCAATATGTTAAACGTAATTCCCCGCTTTTTTCAGACAAATGAAAGGGGAAATACGCCGTGACCAATGTCTCATTTTATATAAAAAAAGCCTCCACTTGGGAGGCTTTTTTTGCTTAGCGAAATAAATCACCTTATCGGGCATGACACCCGATAGCGGTTATTTATGACTGACGATTACGCCAATAGGCTCTGTGCCGTTTCTACCACGTTATCCACGGTAAAGCCGAACATCTCGAACAGTTGATCCGCAGGCGCTGACTCACCGAACGTGGTCATGCCGATGATGCGGCCGTCAAAGCCCACATACTTGTACCAGAAGTCAGCAATGCCCGCTTCGATAGCAATACGTGCTGTCACGTCTGATGGCAATACCGCTTCACGGTAAGCCGCATCTTGCTTGTCGAACGCATCGGTTGCTGGCATAGACACCACGCGTACCGCTTTGCCTTCTGCGGTTAGCTGCTCTGCCGCTTTCACCGCTAGCTCAACTTCAGAACCGGTCGCGATCAAGATCAGCTCAGGCTTGCCTGCGCAATCTTGCAGGATGTAACCACCCTTCGCGATGTTCGCCACTTGCTCTGCATCACGGGGTTGCTGTGCCAAGTTTTGACGTGAGAAGATCAATGCCGATGGGCCATCTTTACGCTCAATCGCCAGTTTCCACGCCACGGCTGATTCCACTTGGTCACATGGACGCCATGTGCTCATGTTCGGTGTCAGACGTAGCGAGGCAATTTGCTCTACTGGCTGGTGTGTTGGACCATCTTCACCCAGACCGATAGAATCGTGCGTGTACACTTGGATGTTCTGAATTTTCATCAGCGCAGCCATACGCATTGCGTTACGTGCGTATTCCATGAACATCAGGAAGGTCGCACCGTAAGGCACAAAGCCACCGTGTAGGGCGATACCGTTCATAATGGCAGTCATGCCGAATTCACGCACACCGTAGTGGATGTAGTTGCCTGAGAAATCGTCTGCTGTCAGTGATTTTGAGCCAGACCACATGGTCAGGTTAGACGGCGCAAGATCCGCCGAGCCGCCCAAGAATTCAGGTAGCATCGCACCGAACGCTTCCAGTGCGTTTTGTGACGCTTTACGAGACGCAATGTTCGCAGGGTTCGCTTGCAGATCGGCAATGATTGCCGCGGTTTTCTCTTCCCACTCAGCAGGAAGGTCACCGTTCATACGGCGCTTAAGCTCCGCCGCTTCAGCAGGGTAAGCCGCTGCGTAAGCTGCGAACTTCTCATTCCATGCTGCTTCTTTCGCTGCGCCTGCTGCTTTTGCATCCCACTCTGCAGCGATATCCGCAGGAATTTCAAACGGACCGTGTTCCCAACCTAGGAATTCACGTGCCGCTGCAATTTCTTCAGCGCCTAGTGGTGCACCGTGACAGTCATGAGAGCCTGCTTTGTTTGGTGAACCGAAGCCGATAATGGTCTTGGTACAGATCAGGGTCGGACGACCGGTTTCTGCTTTTGCTGCTTCAATGGCCGCGTTGATCGCGTCAGCATCGTGACCGTCAACCGCAGGGATCACGTGCCAACCGTACGCTTCAAAACGTTTCGGGGTATCGTCAGAGAACCAACCTTCTACGTGACCATCGATAGAGATACCGTTGTCATCCCAGAATGCAATCAGTTTGCCCAGACCCAGCGTACCCGCCAGTGAACACGCTTCGTGCGAGATCCCTTCCATTAGACAGCCGTCACCCATGAACACGTACGTGTTGTGGTCAACGATGTCGTGGCCTGCTTTGTTGAACTGCGCAGCCAAGGCTTTCTCAGCCATCGCCATACCCACGGCATTGGTGATGCCCTGGCCTAGCGGACCGGTTGTGGTCTCAACACCCGGTGCGTAACCGTATTCAGGGTGACCCGGTGTTTTTGAATGTAGCTGGCGGAAATTTTTCAGATCATCAATCGACAGCGCATAGCCTGTCAGGTGAAGCAGAGAATAAATCAGCATCGAGCCATGGCCGTTTGATAGCACAAAACGGTCGCGATCAGCCCACTCAGGGTTCTGTGGGTTGTGGTTCATGTGGCCACGCCACAATACTTCAGCAATATCAGCCATACCCATTGGTGCACCAGGGTGACCAGAGTTTGCTTGTTGAACACCGTCCATGCTGAGGGCGCGAATGGCATTTGCGAGTGCTTTACGAGAAGACATGTCTGCTCCAGAAATTCCTAGACTATTTAGATTCGGTTTGATCTCGGTCTTCATGACCCAGATAACCAGAGTTCGGCGGGCGGGTATTGTCGCAAACACTGCCCTATATCTGCAAACGATTTCCTTCCTAAAATGAGTGTTATATCAAAGCGCTGATCGCAGACTTCGCTCAACTGACTGTAATAAAAGCCCGCCAAGGTAATCGTTTGCTTGCCGAATTCCGTATTTCCGTAACATTCGTACGGTTGATTTTATACGGTGAGTAGGTATTATAGACGTCTAGACGGAGGTAGCTCTATACATACAAACGTATACACGGATACATAGTGTGTGTTTTCTTCTCGATTTTTTGGTATAGAGCCCATCATTTCAACAAACATTACTTGTGGGAGCGCTCATGGCGAAGCACCTGTTTACTTCTGAATCTGTATCAGAAGGTCATCCAGACAAAATTGCAGACCAAATTTCAGATGCAGTATTGGATGCGATCTTAGAACAAGATCCTAAAGCACGTGTGGCGTGTGAGACTTACGTAAAAACCGGCATGGTAATGGTTGGCGGTGAGATCACCACGTCAGCTTGGGTTGATATCGAAGAAATCACCCGTCAAACCGTGCGTGAAATTGGTTACGTGAACTCACAAATGGGTTTTGATGCCGATTCTTGTGCCGTACTGAGCGCAATCGGTAAGCAGTCGCCAGACATCAACCAAGGTGTTGACCGTGAAGACCCACGTGAGCTGGGCGCCGGTGACCAAGGTATTATGTTCGGTTACGCGACCAACGAAACTGACGTGCTGATGCCAGCGCCGATCACGTACGCACACCGTTTGGTTGAGCGTCAGGCAAAAGTCCGTAAGAACGGTGCATTGCCATGGTTGCGTCCAGATGCAAAATCTCAGGTAACGTTCCAGTACGACCAAGGCAAGATCGTCGGTATTGATGCAGTGGTACTGTCAACGCAACACTGTGACAGCATTGATTTGCCAGTACTGCAAGAAGCGGTAATGGAAGAAATCATCAAGCCAGTACTGCCTTCAGAGTGGCTAAACAAAGACACCAAGTACTTCATCAACCCAACCGGTCGTTTCGTTATCGGTGGCCCAATGGGTGACTGTGGTCTAACAGGTCGTAAGATCATCGTTGATACCTACGGCGGCGCAGCACGTCACGGCGGCGGTGCATTCTCTGGTAAAGATCCATCAAAAGTAGACCGTTCAGCGGCATACGCAGCACGTTACGTAGCGAAAAACATCGTTGCAGCGGGCATGGCAGATCGCTGTGAAATCCAACTGTCTTACGCCATCGGTGTTGCAGATCCAACGTCTATCATGATCGAAACGTTCGGTACTGAAAAAGTATCACACGACATCATCGTAGAAGCGGTACGTCAGCACTTCGACCTACGCCCATACGGCCTGATCGAAATGCTTGACCTGTTGAAGCCTATGTACAAGAAGACTGCGGCTTACGGTCACTTCGGTCGTGAAGAATTCCCTTGGGAAGCGACAGACAAAGCTGACATCCTACGTGACTTCGCGAACCTAAAGTAAGCGATAGTCCATCAGTGAGATGACACGAAAAAGGAAGCCTCGGCTTCCTTTTTGTGTTTTCAAGGGACGAGGAAAAGCGTTTTAAGGGACGAGTATCGAGCCTAAAGGCACGAGAAAGAGCGATTCTGTGGTCCTGTGGTCCTGTGGTCCTGTGGTCCTGTGGTCCTGTGGTCCTGTGGTCCTGTAAGCAGGCTCTTCGAGCTACAAAGACAAAGCAAACCTTTTTCTCGCACCTCGTCCCTAGAAAACCGTTCCTCGATCTTGCTCTTCCCATAGGACCTTAGGGCCATAGGTCCGCTTTTGCTTTTCCGCTCTTACTCAAGACGCGTCCCTTCTCTCCCCCTGCTAAATTTCTTATACTGCTCTCCTTGCCACCATCACAGATCCTGACCATGACCACGCTCCACGACCAAGTGACTGCCCGCGTCGCGCAATGTATGAAAGTTGCCAATCAGCGACTGAATAAGCGTATGCCGATGCCCGTGGTCAGCTTTACGCAACGAGGTAAAATTGCTGGCACCGCGCATTTACAACGTTGGGAAGTGCGTTTTAATCCTGTGCTACTGGCCGAAAACCCTGACGCCTTTCTCAATGAAGTCGTGCCCCATGAAGTGGCGCACCTTGTGGTGTTCAAACGCTTCGGCCGCGTGCGTCCCCATGGCCGGGAATGGCAAGTCGTGATGCAGGACATCTTTGGCGTCCCCCCACGTACAACGCACCGCATGGATGTCCGTTCCGTACAAGGCACAACCTACCTGTATCGCTGTCAGTGCCAAGAGCATCCGCTCACCGTGCGTCGTCATAACAAGGTGCAACGCGGCGAAACCCAATACCGCTGCCGTCGTTGCGCACAACCGCTTGCGTTTATTCCTACGTAAAGCCCGTTACTCCCGCAACACTCATCCCTTCCCTTCCTCTTATTTCTCTTATTTTTCTCATCCCTTTCATCTGAATGCGTTCGCGGTTCAAATCATGTAAGTGACAAAAAACACAGCGTGACGCACTTCTAAAAAAACCTTTCAGTGATAGTCTTGTCAGTATCATTCACTGTTCAAGGACTGCCATGCGACACTTCATGCCCACCACGCCTCGCCACGCCTGCTACGGATTGGCGCTGACGCTATTGCTGCCTTTGGCTGCTACAGCTCATGCTGCTGAATCCACGGTGGTGAAGAAATCCACCAGCGGGATCTGCCATGACAGCAGCAGTGCGTCTTATCAGCGCACCAAAAATTTCACCGCCTACGACAGCCTCTCGGCCTGCCTTGACAGTGGCGGCCGTCTGCCAAAAGGCGCACAAGCGAAAAAGCCGATAGCAACCGCCAATAGCACCATCTACCAACGCCACTATTTTGGTCACGGCTGGAGCGATAACGATAAAGACTGCCAAAACGCCCGCATGGAAACACTGATCGCCCAATCGGTGGGCCAAGTGCGGTTCAAAGATGACAAACAATGCCACGTGGTGTCAGGCCGTTGGAACAGTGCCTATTCTGGCAAAACCATTTATCAAGCGTCTGATATCGATATTGATCATATCGTGCCGCTCAAATGGGCGTGGGAACACGGCGCCAATACATGGACCACCCACCAGCGTAAAATCTTTGCCAACGATCCGAAAAACTTGGTCAGCGTGGAAGCCTCGCTCAACCGTCAAAAAGGCGCAAAAGGGCTGGATGAATGGCTCCCCCCGAAAAACCAGTGCCAATACATTCCCCGTTTCCTCGGCGTGGTGAAAAGCTACAAGCTGACACTGACCCCGCGTGAAACCACGCAATACCAAGCCCTGCTTGCCCGTTGTAAAAACACCGCGAAATAATCGCCCTCTAGGGGGTAAGCCGGTCAGTGTACGACCGCTTACCCTCTCAGCCGTCCCTCTGCCGCCCCTCAGCCAACGGTAACATTGTGATCCCTCTTCGACTGGGGTATATAATACGGCCAGAATAAACCCAACAGGTTACAAGATAGCCATGAGAATCCCACGTATTTACCACCCTGAAGCCCTTCCGTCTTCAGGCACCGTGCTGCTGAGCGATGATGCAGCAAACCATGTTGGCCGCGTAATGCGCATGCAAGCCGGACAAGAGGTTTTACTGTTTGATGGCAGCAATGCCGAATTCCCTGCCGTGATCACGCTGGCCAGTAAAAAGAGTGTGGAAGTCGAGATCCAAGCCCGTCATGAGAACAGCAGCGAATCGCCGCTGGATATCCACCTCGGTCAGGTGATTTCTCGTGGTGATAAAATGGAATTCACCATCCAGAAATCCGTGGAACTGGGTGTAAACACCATTACGCCTTTGATTTCAGAACGTTGTGGCGTAAAACTCAATGCCGAGCGTTTCGACAAAAAAATGCAACAGTGGCAAAAAATCGCCATTGCTGCGTGTGAGCAGTGTGGCCGTAACGTCGTGCCTGAGATTCGCCCGGTCATGAAATTGGAAGACTGGTGCGCAGAAGCGTACGATGGTTTAAAACTGAACCTGCACCCACGCGCAAAATACTCCATCAACACCCTGCCGACACCGGTCACCAACGTACGTTTGCTGATCGGCCCGGAAGGCGGTTTAACGGCCGAAGAAATCAGCATGACAGAACAATACCAGTTCGATGAAGTGCTGCTTGGCCCACGCGTGCTACGCACAGAAACCGCCGCTATGACAGCCATTACCGCGCTGCAGGTACGTTTCGGTGATCTGGGCTAAGCCCCGACGGAAAAGAATAACGAGGAGAAAAGAATGATCAAACTGGGTATCGTGATGGATCCGATTGAATCCATCAATATCAAAAAAGATTCCAGCTTTGCCATGATGATGGAAGCACAACGTCGCGGTTGGGAAATCCACTACATGGAAATGAATGACCTGTCACTCGAGCAAGGCAAAGCCGTTGCCCGTACCCGCGTGGTCAGCTTGAAAGAAGATCCAACGGGTTGGTTTGAATTCACCAGTGAGCAGGAAATTGCCCTGTCGGAACTCGATGCAGTACTGATGCGAAAAGATCCCCCGTTTGACACCGAGTACATCTACGCGACGTACATCCTTGAGCGTGCCGAGCTGGAAGGCGCCCTGATCGTCAACAAGCCACAAAGCCTACGAGACTGTAACGAAAAACTGTTCACCGCATGGTTCCCAGAGCTCACGCCAATCACCATGGTGACGCGCCGCGCCGATAAGATCAAAGCGTTCCACCAAGAACACGGCGACATTATCCTCAAGCCTTTAGACGGCATGGGCGGCTCGTCGATTTTCCGTGTGATGAAAAACGATCCGAACGTCTCTGTGATCATCGAAACGCTAACCGCCATGGGCCAGAATTACTGCATGGCGCAAACCTTTGTGCCAGACATCAGCAACGGCGATAAGCGTATTTTGGTCGTCGACGGCGAACCGATGCCATACTGCCTAGCCCGTATTCCGGCCAAAGGCGAAACCCGTGGTAACTTGGCGGCCGGTGGCCGCGGTGAAGCGCGTCCGATCAGCGACACCGATCGTAAGATCGCCGAAGCGGTTGGCCCAACACTGAAAGAAAAAGGCCTGATCTTTGTGGGTCTTGACGTGATTGGCGATAAGCTGACAGAAATCAACGTCACCAGCCCAACCTGTATCCGTGAAATTGAAGCCGCGTTTGATATTTCTATCACCGGCAAACTCATGGATGCGATCGAACGTCGTATCAACAAGGCGTAAGCACCCGCTCACACTGCCTTGATGCGCATTCTCCGCAACCGGCTTCGGTTGCGGAACCTCACCAGAAAACACGCCCAAGAATACCAATTCTGCCGATTAGTCGGCATACTGTTATAAAGCAGACAGGTAGCAGGTAGTCCCATGAATTTGACCAATCACTTTCTGGTTGCGATGCCCAGCATGCAAGATCCCAACTTCAAAGGCGGTGTCGTCTACATCTGTGAACACAACGATGAAGGCGCAATGGGCATTGTTATCAACCTACCGATTGATATTTCAGTCGGCAGCATGCTCGATCAAATTGAGATTGAACGCGAACAACCGATCACCAATCCTGACAGCTTAGAACAACCGGTCTTCAATGGCGGGCCTGTCTCGGCCGATCGCGGTTTCGTACTGCATAATCAAACAGGCCATTTTAGTTCCAGTATCACGCTCACGGAGCAGGTCGCGGTCACGACCTCTAAAGATATTTTATCCCTGCTGGGCACCCATGAAGCACCGGATCACTTTCTGGTGGCACTGGGGTATGCCGGTTGGGATGCCGGGCAACTTGAGCAAGAGCTCACGGAAAATACCTGGCTGACCACCGAAGCGGATCCGGACGTGGTGTTCAGCACTCCGATACATGAACGCTGGGCGAAAGCCATTGCACAACTCGGCATTAATGCCACCCACCTTTCGATTGATAAAGGACACGCATGAGTCAAGCACGTAGCGTCTTAGCCTTTGACTATGGCACCACAAGCATCGGTGTCGCTATCGGCCAAGAGCTGACAGGCACCGCCAGCCCTTTAGCGGCGCTAAAAGCCAAAGATGGCACCCCGAACTGGGATGACATTGGTAAGATCCTTAAAGAATGGCAACCCGATTTAGTCGTGGTTGGCCTGCCACTGGATATGCAAGGCGGTGAGCTGGAAGCCATCACCCCGCGCGCGAAAAAATTTGCCAACCGTCTGCATGGCCGTTTCGGCTGTCAGGTCGAACTGCATGACGAACGCCTGAGCACCGCAGAAGCCCGCTCTTCCCTGTTTGATCGCGGTGGCTACCGTAACCTGAGCAAAGGCAACATCGACTCCCAGTCTGCAGTTGTGATCCTCGAAAGCTGGTTCGAGCAGCAGTACGGGTAAGCAACGTATAGCAAAAGAGTAAAACGGAGAGCTCAGGCTCTCCGTTTTTTATGCCGGACAGGACGAGATGCACATCCCGCAGCAGCGGTGATATCAAACGACAAAACTGAAAGGTTGAATTAAACATAAATAAACCTTTACATGTTTACGTTTTAGTTAAATAATGGCGTCGCTCTGTTGTTCAGAGTTATTAATGAAACATCAAGTAAAAGTAAAACCCTCAGAATACCTTCGTTATTGTTGTCATCCTCAGTGTTTCCCTTAGCTTCATCGTCACATTTATAATTCAAACGCTCAGCATATCGCGTATTATCGGCGATGACTCATTACATTAATTATTTAAGGGACACATTATGTCTAATAAAACAACGGGTATCGTAAAGTGGTTTAACGAAGAGAAAGGTTTTGGTTTCATTACTCAAGACAACGGCGGTGCTGACGTATTCGTTCACTTCCGCGCTATCGCTTCTGAAGGCTTCAAGACATTGGCTGAAGGCCAAAAAGTATCTTTTGAAGTAGAGCAAGGCCAAAAAGGCCCGCAAGCTGCGAACGTTGTAGGTCTATAAGACTTACCATTAGGTAGCGGTTATCCGCTACCTAATGACCTATTATCTCTAATAGGGTATTTAATTAAAGACAAGGTTAATTAAACATCTTACTTGCTGAAAAATGTGATTTATCATCTATTTTGTAAAAGAAAACTGTTTATCGCTGCATTTTATGTTGTTTTATCCGTGTTTCCCTTTGCTTTATTGATAATTAAAAAATCTTTATTTCAGCCTATCGCATAAAGCGATAACTCATGAAATTAAATATAAGGGACACATTATGTCTAACAAAACAACTGGTATCGTAAAGTGGTTTAACGAAGAGAAAGGTTTTGGTTTCATTACTCAAGACAACGGCGGTGCTGACGTATTCGTTCACTTC
>NZ_JAKJSN010000033.1:0-63044 GCF_050337005.1 Photobacterium japonica
GTCATCGCATTTAGTTAATAATATATAACTATAATTATATTGATTCCAATAAATATAAATACACATTGAAGAAATAATAACGAATGATATTGCAAGGTAATGTTTTATTTTCATGACACAACCTCATTAATATAATCAACCGCATCTTTTCTACCTAGGCTTATCAATTCGGCCTCAATAGGTTTCCAATTAATGACATCATTAACTTTGTTCTGAATTCCTACAATTGTTTTATACATGCCATGATAAAGTGCGACTGCAAATTTTAAGGTATCATCTTCAGAACGACCTGACTTAGATGCAGCATTAATACGAATGGTAATTTGAGATAACTTATTAAGTGGTTTATCTAATTGCTTAGCTATATAGTATTTTGTTGAATAATCATCAAAGTTCTTCTTTAAATATTTTGGTGATGATACATCTTGAAAGGCTGGTTGACCTAATTGCCCTCTACCAATCGTCTTTCCATCAATGCCTAACTTCTCTAGAAAACTAAGGCGCTTAGTTTCTGCAGCATAGATCTTGTTGAGTAGGTTAACCGTTAATCTTCTCTGTATAATACTTGATTGAGGAAATCCTTGTTTGACGCTATCAATAGCGTATTGTTGATTAAAATATTTTAGTGAAAATGATGAATAAGTGGATAATTTTTTTATTGCTGCTTTATCACGAGTAGAGACTATTCTTAGCCCCTTTAATGCTAGTGCCTCGTATAAGCGAAGAATGTTTTCAGCGCTTAGAGATTTTATTTCCTGATTAGATAGTCGGCTTACAATGTTTTGTGCAACATTGTCTATTTGATTTCGTGGTGCATTATGTAATTGGTTCTTAATGTTCATGTATAAGTATCCATAAAATGAATACATGATTTCATATAACAGCTTTGTATCAATGCCATTATTTTAACTTGTGGAAGTACCTCTCAAAAGACCATTTCCGTTTACTTCTGTTTTGCTGTGTCAGTCTGAGCGTCTATCTCAAAGTGAGCTATATCTTCAACTGCTGGTGGACATACTCACGGATATACGGCACTACTTCTTCTTCAAACCACGGGTTTTTCTTTAGCCATAAGGTATTGCGGGGAGACGGGTGCGGCATCGGGATATAGCGCGGTGCCCAATTTCGCCACTGGCGGACGGTGTCCGTTAAGGTCTTCGGGCGGTCGGGCAGGTAGCGTTGCTGGGCATACTGACCGATCAGCAGTGTCATGCCTAGTTGTGGCAGCAAAGGCAGCACATGCGGGTGCCATTGCGGAGCACACTCTGGCCGAGGCGGTAAATCCCCGGATTTGCCTTTGCCCGGATAACACAAGCCCATCGGCATGATGGCGATTTGGCACGGGTCATAAAAAGTCTCCGGAGCGATGTCGAGCCAGCGACGCAGGCGGTCGCCGCTGGGATCATGCCAAGGAATGCCGCTTTCATGCACCCGTAGCCCCGGCGCCTGACCGATGATCAACAGTTTCGCGCTGCTCGCTGCCTGAATCACCGGGCGAGGCCCTAGTGGGAGATGATCCGCGCAGATCGTGCAGCGCCTTACTTGATCCAGTAGGTTATCAAGTTGTTGCGTCATCGCCAGTATCCTTTAGGTATGAGAAACGTTGGTATGGACTGCTGGCATGGGTTGATTGGTATAAATAGCTCGGCATTGAGCGTTTGGCTCCTATTTAATAGCCACGGGCAAAATCGATTTGATACAGCAAGGGCTCACCTTGGTGCCAGCGGCGGTAGTTATCGGCAAAAATGGCCATCA
The DNA here is from genome assembly GCF_050337005.1 of Photobacterium japonica. Taxonomy (NCBI): domain Bacteria; kingdom Pseudomonadati; phylum Pseudomonadota; class Gammaproteobacteria; order Vibrionales; family Vibrionaceae; genus Photobacterium; species Photobacterium japonica. The sequence continues at coordinate 1,756 of NZ_JAKJSN010000033.1, forward strand.
CCTGCTCAGGGAAGCTCTCTGCCGCGATATGCGGGGTCACACTGATCTGTGGATGCCGCCAGAACGGGTGAGTGGCAGGTAGAGGCTCTTGCTGGAACACATCCAAGAAGGCATGGTGAATATGCCCCTTCTCGATAGCCTGCAACAACCCTTGCTCGCACACGGCATTGCCGCGTCCTACGTTGAACAACATGGCGTCCTGACAATGCGCCAGGCTATTTGCATTGAGCAGGTGGTGTGTCGCTGAGGTCGCTGGGAGCACAGAGACCACCACATCAGCCTGTGCCAGTGCTTCTGGCAAGGCATTGATGGCATAGCAGCGGGTAAACGTCGGTTCCGCAGTTGTGCCAGTGCGGTTGACGCCGATGACCTGCATACCGAAAGCGTGTGCCACTCGGGCTAAATGGCTGCCAATACTGCCTGTTCCCAGAATGACGATGCGTTGCCCTGCAATCGTCCGATAAGGCTGTGGCTGCCAGTGTTGCTGCTGTTGTTGCTGGTGGTAGGTGGCGACATGACGGGTCTGGTTCAGGAGTTGGCCAAACACGTATTCCGCGATTAAGGGCCCAAAGCAGCCTTTGATATTGGTCAGGCAGTAATCTTGTCGCAACGCGGGATGAATGAGGGCGTCGACACCCGCGTACGTCGATTGCAACCAGCGCAGGCGAGGAAATTGCCCCAGTTTCGCGATGATCGCTGGGGGATCCGCTAAAATGATGGAAGCGCGCTGGGGATCGTGGGTGAGGCTCAATTCAGGCAGTTGCGCTTGATGGAGCAAATCCTCGTAAAGGGCTTGCTGGCGGGAGACTATCATTACCTCATGCATTCTCTTATATCCCTTTTTCATATGTTGAAGTAGCCGGGGGATCGCAGTAAGATCCGGATCAAATCACTATTGCAGACAATCTAATGCTAAAGAATCCTGTTCAGCTTCGTCTAGAAAAATTAGAACCATGGCAGCACCTTACCTTTATGGTATCGCTTTGTGAAAGAATGTACCCGAATTACGCATTCTTCTGTCAGGAAACTGAGTTTGCTGATGCGCAGAAATACCGCTCTATCCTGGACAGTATCTGGGAGATCCTGACGGTAAAAAATGCCAAGATCAATTTTGAAAACCAGTTGGAGAAGCTGGAAGAATTGGTACCAAGCACTGATGATTTCGATTTGTATGCGGTAAACCCAGCGGTTGATGCGTGTGTGGCGCTGGCAGATTTGCTGCATGCGATGCTGGATCGTGATTTGATGCTAGAAACGCTGGAGAAGCTGAGTTCATTGTCTGCGGAAACCGTGGCCGATCTTGAGTATGCTCAGACGGGCATTGAAATCACCAATGAAAACCAAAAAGAAAATGAAGCGGTGTGTGCCGAGTGGGACATGCAGTGGGCGATTTTCCGTGCATTGAAAGAAGCGGAACGTCGCGATATTGATCTGATCAAAGGTCTTCGCCAAGAGTTGCGTGAAGATCAAATCAGCAACATCGGGATTGAATTGTAATCACCCCCATAGGGTTGATGTTGATGATTAAGAAGAGCCGTTCTCGGCTCTTTTTTTATACCTGAAATACGCACATCGCAAGATGCAAGGTGAGGGCGATGATAACCCCTTATCGTATCCCTTACAGGAATGTAATCGCCCTGTTAAGTGCTAAGTTCTGAGTTTTTGTTTTAATTTGGCATAAACAACCAGTTTTGTACGGTGAGCCTCGGTCAATACACTTATTTTATTTTGTCGCTTGTGTTGAAGGGGGGCGGACGTTTATAACAGTAGACGAACGGGAAAGCACAACGCTTTCTTCCATTAACCTGTTAGCGAGGAATGAGCATGCATGATTTGAAGCACCCATCAGTCATGATCTCCCACAGCACGTCTGTGGCGACGACTCAGCTCCTCCTGCTCTCTCTGACACTGATTCAGGGCTGACAGGCCGTACCGATTTTCTGTCAGCTTGGATTGAAGCTGACAGGGCAAAATTTTCTTCCGACATTTTCCTCTTGCCTCTTCCTCCAAGCGACAGCTAGCGAGGATAACTATGTTAAGCACACGCAATATCGCCGCCTTAGGCTTCATGACTTTTGCCATGTACCTGGGGGCCGGTAATCTGATCTTCCCCCCCTTCTTAGGCTATCAAGCCGGTGAGCACTTTGCCGCGGGTATGACAGGCTTTTTGCTCACGGGCGTCGGGTTACCCGCGTTAGCGTTGGTGATGGTCGCATTGGTGCGAGGATCTGATAATCTGACCGCCGCGCTACCTCGTCCGATTGCGACCAGTTTTTGGGTGATGGTGTTCATTGTGATTGGCCCTGCGTTTGTGATCCCTCGTGCTATTACCGTAGCGTATCAATTCAGCGTAGCGCCGTTTTGGGGCGACAGTGGGTTGGCCGTGTTTACCGCCTTGTTTTGTGCGCTGGCGATTGTGTTCTCGCTGTATCCGGGCAAGCTGGTGGATACTCTTGGCAAATGGCTGACACCCATGCTGCTGGCGATTCTGGCGGCGATGGCACTGGTAGCCTTCCTGTTTCCGGGCGAAGCCGTTCAACAGGCGACAGGGCCGTACCAGAACGGGGCATTGGCGGAAGGCTTAACCCAAGGCTACATGACCATGGATGCACTGGGCTCTATCGGCTTTGGTTGGGTGATTTTCCGAGCCATTCAGAGCATGGGGATCAGCTGTCCGAAAGCGACCGCGAAATACACCCTGATGGCCGCCGTGATGTATGCCGTGGCCATGGCCTTGGTGTATTTGGCGTTGGCTTATATCGGGGCGACCAGTGCCGGATTGGGTGAGGACTTTACCAATGGCGGCGATATTCTTACCGCGTTCACCATTGCGCATTTTGGCACGTTTGGTGTGCTGTTATTGGGCGCCGTGATGATTCTGGCGTGTTTGACGACCGCGATTGGTGTCACAACGGCCGGCAGTGAATTTTACAGTCGCACGTTCACCGCAGTGACGTACCGCCGCAGTGTATGGGCAACGATGCTGGTTGCTGGCTTGGTGGCGAATGTCGGGTTAGATCAGCTGTTGGCGATCACCTTACCGGCTGTCGTCGCATTGCACCCGATAGCGATCAGTCTGCTGTTGATTGCCCCGTTGCGTAAGCAACTCAACCGTACGGCGATGTTGGCGGTATTGGCGACAGCCTTGGTGTTTGGTGGGATTGACGCGCTGCATATTCTCGCAGCCATGCCGGCGGGGATTGAACCGTGGTTCAGCCAGTACTTACCGTTGTATGCGTATTACGCAGGCTGGGTGGTACCGACGCTGGTGGTCTTAGGCCTGAGTTGGGTCGGCTGTGTATGGCGTCAAACGTCAGTTGGTGCCCTACAGGCATGCAAGAATAACGCAATAAACTAAATGACAGACAAACAAAAAGGGGCCGATGGGCCCCTTTTTTTGACGGTAACAAACAGATACTTTGCTTATTGCTTAGTCGTCTTTGCTCTCAATCACACCGTGGGTTTTCTTCCACTTTTCCCAGCGTTGGTAAGCCAACTGCTGCATGTCGGTGTTTTTATCCGCTTCATCGACGATCTCTTCACCCACCAAGTGTTCAAAGATATCTTCCATGGTGACCAGACCTTGTACCGTGCCGTATTCATCCACGACCAATACCAGCTGTGAACGCTCTTTCATCAGCTGCTCAAACGCTTTAGGGACGCTTGAGGTGTTCATGATCACTGGCAGTGGGCGCATAAGGGCACCCAGTTCACGTTGGCCGCGGCCCGCTTGGCTTTCAGCGAACAGCTCGAGGCGGTGAACGAAACCAATGATGTTGTCTTTTTGCTCGGAGTAGATCAACGGGCGAGAGAACGGGCTGTCTTTGTGTTGTGACAGGAATTCATTGATTGGCTGTTCAGCATCGATACGGAACAGCACCGGGCGTGGGGTCATGATCTTCGTGACGTTCACATCACGGAATTGCAGCAGGTTCGCCAGGATCTTCGACTCACCTTCTGCCAGCTCGCCTGATTCGTGCGCTAGCATCGCCATTGCGGATAGCTCATCACGCAGCTTAGGGGCTTCGTGACCACGGGACAGGCGACGCGTAATTTGTTCTGAAACCCAAACAAACGGGGTCAATAGCAATACCATCCAACGCAGTAACGTCGCGCTAAGCGGCGCAAGCTGGCGCCAGTATGTGGCACCGATGGTTTTTGGAATGATCTCAGACAGCAGCAAAATGCCGACGGTTAGTGCGCCCGAGAAGACCCCTAGCCACTCACTACCGAATACCACGGCAGCTTGTGCACCTGCGGTAGCTGCACCGACAGTGTGAGCAACGGTATTAAGCGTGAGGATGGAGGCAAGAGGACGGTCAATATTTTCTTTCAAAGCAGCCAGACGTGGCGCAGCAGGGTGACCTTGATGGCGTAGGGTGCCAATGTAGCTTGGCGAAATACTGAGGAGTACGGCCTCAAGTACCGAGCAAATAAACGAAACACCAATCGCGACAGCGATGTAAATCGTAAGGAGTATCATGGTTACCTTGGTTAATTACTAACGGAGATGCCTATATTAATCGGTGCAGGAGTGAATAAATACAACTATTTCATCTTTCACCTTCGTAACATTTTGTGAACTTGCGCTCACTTTATGGTTAAAGACTCCCCACCTAACCACAGGATAGCTGACAAACCTTTGCCACACGGGCTTCTTTTGAATTAGAGTTGATGCGTCTTAAGAAAAAACCTTAGAAGGGAAACCTAATGAACAAGACCCAACTGATTGACCTGATCGCTGAAAAAGCAGATCTTTCTAAAGCTCAAGCAAAAGTTGCCCTAGAGTCAACTCTAGACGGCATCACGGCTGCGCTGAAGGAAGGTGACCAGGTTCAACTAATTGGCTTTGGTACTTTTAAAGTGAACCACCGTGCTGCACGTACTGGCCGTAACCCACAAACGGGTCAGGAAATTCAGATTTCGGCGGCGAACGTTCCTGCATTCGTTGCTGGTAAAGCACTGAAAGACTCAGTGAAATAATCTATACTCCGCCAGGTCTCTTATCTGGCGGAGTTTTTCGATGAAACCTCTCTTTCTTTTTCTCTCCCTCTCGCTTCTGGCGGGATGCGCCTCCAGCCCGACGGTTACCGTTCCTGAAAATAGTCTGACGCCTGTTTTGACTCACACAGGGGGCGAAACCCTTGGCGATCAAACTGCCGTGTATTGGTATACCTCACAGCAGAACCGTCCGGTTCGTCTCGCTGATTATGTGACGACGGGCGATCAGGGCCACTACCAGTCTGATTACCGTTGGCGTGCTGGCGAGCTTCGTGAGTTGCAACGTGAAGGCGAACAATTCGACGAGCAGCAACTGAAACCGTTTTCCTTAACGGTGCGTTACGACACCCAAGGCCGTGCGGTCTTTCAACGTTACACCCTCGGTGATGAACGCATCCCCCTGACCAATACCCAGCTGTATGAGCTGACCAAAGATGCCCAACAGGGCGTGGAGGTGGTGAAGCAGCAGCGTCGCCAAGGCCAGAGCTTGGTCCAAGGCCATTGGCAGCAAGGACACTTCTACCCGTGTGGCAAAGAAACCGCCCTATCCGTGACCTTTACGCCAGCCTTGCCGGATCATGTGCGTCAGCAGTTTGAACCGATCCAGCAATCGGGTTACATGGCGGTAGTCGGGGACGTGAAGCGTGATGCACTGAGTGCGCAACAGTTGTTGATTTTCAATGATGCTGCGTCGCAGTGCCTGAGTGCGCCGGCTTTATTGGATGGTTAAGACTGTCTGTTAGACACAAAAAATGCGCCATTGGGCGCATTTTTTGTTTTGAGGACGGGTGGTTTTTACCGCGCCTTTTTCATCCGCGAGTGATTAGCTGTTTTGTTCACGTGCAATGGCACGGTAGCCGATGTCATTGCGGTGGAACATGCCATCCCAGCGGATCTGTGTTGCCAGCGCGTAGGCACGCTGCTGCGCCTCAGAAACCGTATTCCCCAGTGCTGTCGCACACAGGACACGGCCACCATTGGTGACGACATCGCCACTCTGGTTCGCGGTGCCAGCATGGAAGACTTTCTCGCCGTCCACTTCTTGCTGTGGTAAGCCACTGATCACATCGCCTTTGTTGTACGCGGCAGGGTAACCCCCGGCGGCCAGCACGATACCAATCGATGCACGTGGGTCCCACTTAGATTCCACGCTGTCCAGCTTGCCGTCAATCGCCGCCAAACACAGCTCAACCAAGTCCGACGCCATACGCATCATGATCGGCTGGGTTTCCGGATCGCCAAAGCGGCAGTTGTACTCAATCACTTTCGGCGTGCCGTCAGCGTCAATCATCAACCCCGCGTAAAGGAAACCGGTGTACGGGTTGCCTTCTGCCGCCATGCCGCGCACGGTCGGGTAAATCACTTCTTCCATGATGCGGTTGTGGATCTCAGGTGTCACGACAGGGGCTGGTGAATACGCACCCATGCCACCGGTATTCGGGCCGGTGTCTTTGTCGCCGACACGTTTGTGATCTTGGCTGGTGGCCATAGGCAATACGTTTTCGCCATCGACCATGACGATGAAGCTGGCTTCTTCGCCATCAAGGAATTCTTCAATCACCACGCGGCTGCCGGCATCACCAAACATATTGTCCGCCAGCATGTCTTTAATTGCGGATTCTGCTTCTTCCAGCGTCATCGCCACAATCACGCCTTTACCGGCGGCTAAGCCATCGGCTTTCACCACAATCGGTGCACCTTGTTCACGCACGTAGGCAAGCGCAGGTTCGATTTCGGTGAAGTTTGCGTAGGCACCGGTTGGGATTTGGTGACGCGCCAAGAAATCTTTGGTGAAGGCTTTGGAGCCTTCCAGTTGTGCGGCGGCTTGAGTTGGGCCGAAAATCGGTAAGCCAGCTTCACGGAATGCATCGACCACACCAATGACCAGTGGCGCTTCTGGGCCGACAATGGTCAGCTCAATCTGTTTCTCTTGAGCAAAGGCCACCAACGCAGCAATGTCTTCCACGTCGATGTTGACGTTTTCTAGCTTGGGTTCCAGCGCGGTACCGGCGTTGCCCGGTGCGATGAAGATAGTGTCTACGTTCGGGTTTTGTGCGGCTTTCCAACCCAGTGCATGTTCACGACCGCCAGCGCCAATGATTAATACATTCATCATTTTATCCTTCACTGCTGCGCCCTTTCTCCGATCTCTGCGTCACCCATGCTCACTTATGTCCATAAGCTCCGCGTGCGTTCCTTGACCTCGAAAAAATGGCGTTGCATTTAATGGCTAAAATCGCTCTTTTACACAGAAAAGAGCGATGTCCTTAATTGTTTAGTGACTTACGAAAAAGTCGGTACTCATCTAGATGACGAGAGGATCAGTGGCGGAAATGACGCATGCCCGTAAAGATCATCGCCATGCCGTGTTCGTCGGCAGCAGCAATCACTTCGTCATCACGCATTGAGCCACCTGGCTGGATCACACACTTGATACCGGCTTCTGCTGCCGCATCAATACCGTCACGGAACGGGAAGAAGGCATCAGAGGCCATCACGCAGCCTTCCACTTGCAAGCCTTCGTCTGCGGCTTTAATGCCCGCAATTTTCGCTGAGTACACGCGGCTCATTTGACCCGCGCCCACACCGATCGTCATGTCACCTTTTGAGTAAACGATCGCGTTCGATTTCACGTACTTCGCTACTTTCCAGCAGAACAGCGCATCTTTTAGCTCTTCGTCGGTCGGTTGGCGTTGAGAGACGACTTTCAAGTCATCCTGCGTCACCATGCCTTGGTCGCGGTCTTGTACCAGTAGGCCGCCGTTGACGCGCTTCACATCAAAGCCCGTTGTCTTGCTGCTCCATTCGCCACACTCTAGCAGGCGTACGTTCTTCTTCGCCGCAATCACGGCAATCGCTTCAGCAGAGACTTTCGGTGCGATGATCACTTCCACGAACTGACGCTCAACAATGGCGGTGGCCGTTGCCGCATCTAGTTCACGGTTGAACGCAATGATGCCGCCAAACGCTGACGTTGGATCGGTCTGGTAAGCACGGTTGTAGGCTTCCAGAATGTCTTTCCCCAGAGCGACACCACACGGGTTAGCGTGTTTCACGATCACACAGGTCGGCTCGTCGAACTCTTTCACGCACTCAAGGGCGGCATCGGTATCGGCGATATTGTTGTAAGACAGGGCTTTACCTTGAATTTGACGCGCGGTAGAGACAGACGCTTCTTCCGGGTTCGCTTCCACGTAGAAAGCGGCGGCTTGATGGCTGTTCTCGCCATAACGCATGTCTTGTTTTTTCTCAAACTGCTGGTTGAAGGTGCGCGGGAATTTTGATGCCTCGTCGCCTTCTTTGTTGTCGCCGTAAGACGGCACCATGGTGCCGAAGTAGTTCGCGATCATGCCATCGTAAGCGGCCGTGTGTTCAAACGCGGCAATGGCCAAATCAAAGCGGGTGGCGTGGGTTAAAGAACCGTCATGGGCGGCCATTTCGGTCAGGACGCGATCGTAGTCGTGCGCGTTAACCACGATGGTGACATCTTTGTGGTTTTTCGCCGCAGAGCGCACCATGGTTGGGCCACCGATATCGATGTTTTCTACCGCATCTTCCAGTGTACTGTTCGGGTTGGCAACGGTGGCTGCGAATGGGTACAGGTTCACCACGACCATGTCGATGGGTGCAATACCGTGCTCGGCCATAACGGCATCGTCAGTACCGCGGCGGCCTAGCACGCCCCCGTGAATCATCGGGTGCAAGGTTTTCACGCGGCCATCCATCATCTCAGGGAAGCCTGTGTGATCGGATACTTCGGTGACCGCAATACCTTGCTCGGCGAGCAGTTTGGCTGTACCGCCCGTCGAGAGGATATCGACACCACGTTCAGCAAGTGCTTGAGCAAATTCAACAATACCGGTTTTGTCTGACACGCTAATGAGCGCACGGCGGATAGAACGAGCGTTTTCCATTGCTACCATCTCTTATATACACGGGGAATATTTGCCAAAAGCCATCGCGTGGGGTGCTGGCTTTTGGTAAATACCCTCGGTTAAACTCAACGATACAGGGCATGCCTTTGCTAGATGGATCCTTGTGATCAACGTGGCATATTTTACATTAATTCTCGTGTTGCGCAAACGTTTGCTTTTTGGCGTTGTGTCATCCGTAATAGAAAGGGCTTACGATGTATTTGATTGGGCAGCTGGCCAAGCGCTGTGAGGTCAGCAGTGACACCTTACGCTTTTATGAGAAGAACGGCCTATTAGTGCCGTCAGGGCGCAGTGACAGCGGCTACCGCTTGTACAGTGAAGACGATCTATCTCGTATCCGGTTTATCTTGCGAGCGAAGGCAGTGGGCCTGAGCTTGGAAGAGATCCGTGAGTTGTTGGATATCCAGTTAGAAGCCTGCCAACACAGCTGTGCCGAGGTGAAAGCCATTACTCAGGCCAAGTTAGATGCCGTCGACAGTAAAATCGCGGAGCTGAAACGGATCCGCCGTGCACTCAAAAAAGTCAACGATGCGTGCTGTGGCCATGCCGACGATAATGCCAGCCATTGTTCGATTTTAGGGGCGCTGGGGGAAGAGGATAGCGTGGATGCAGTACGTTCAGCCTCCGGTTGTTGCCGAGGGCATTCCCACTCGTGAGCACGGCGTGCGTGAGGCGCTGTTTTGCTATAAATTCTATTGGGCACATGGGCGAGTTGTGATAGCTTCAAGCTATTAGATTGTTATTGATAGGGAAAGTCATGTTAAAAGTGAACGAATACTTCGATGGTCAGGTGAAATCGCTGGGCTTTGAAACCTCCGGTGATCGTGCCAGTGTCGGTGTAATGGCCCCAGGTGAATACACCTTTGGTACGGCCGCTCCGGAGCGCATGACGGTAGTGAAAGGGGCATTGACAGTCAAACTGCCAGGCCACATTGAATGGGAAACCTACTATGCGGGTGATGACTTTGAAGTCCCGGGCGATTCGTCGTTTGACTTGAAAGTCTCAGAGCCGACGGCGTACCTGTGTGATTACTTGTAATCATGCAACGCATGCTGACGTTGAACATAAAAAAGCTTCGCACTGGCGAAGCTTTTTTTATGTCTGCGTTTTTATCGGGGGCCTCTTGTGATCGCGCCCCCGAGAGGTTATCCATGCTTATGACTGCGGTGGGATGAGTACCGTATCAATCACATGAATGATGCCGTTGCTGGCAGGGATATCGGCGGTGATCACACTCGCGTCGTTGATCATCACTTTGTCATCGGTTTCGGTAATGGTGACCGGATCGCCTTGCACGGTGACGGGCAGTTTCAGTTTGGTCACTTCTTCTGAGGAAATCGCCCCTGGTAGTACGTGGTAAGTCAAAATCGCTTGTAGCTTCTCTTTGTTCTCAGGCTTTAGCAGGGCAGCCAAGGTGCCTTCAGGAAGCTTGGCAAACGCCTCATCAGTCGGTGCGAGCACCGTATAAGGGCCTTTACCTTCCAGGACCTCCACCAAGTCCGCGGCTTTAATCGCCATGACCAGCGTTTGAAAGTCATCATTGTTCGCCGCGACCTGAACGAGATTTTTTTCGGCTTGTGCAGCTTTGCTACTTTTGCTGTCGCCATGGTGGTCCGCCCAAGCCAATGGGGTTGCGGCAAGCAGGAGGGCGGTGAGAGAGAGTGAAATAGCACGTAACATCCGATTCATCAGGGATTACCTCTTCTGTGTGTAGGAGGGAGCTGTGTAAGCTAACCAAGAGAGAATACGTTCAGATAGGCAGTATGGTTCACTCGTGATGAGGAGGCGTCTTGAGATTGAGACAAACAAAAAGGCCTACACAGAATGCAGGCCTTTTTGTTGTCGACAGCACTAAGCAAGGCTTAGTTCATGCCGTATTTCTTTAGCTTCTTGCGAAGTGTACCACGGTTGATACCCATCATGGTTGCAGCGCGCGTTTGGTTACCGCGAGTGTACTGCATGATGGTGTCCAGTAGTGGCTGCTCAACTTCAGCTAGCACTAGCTCGTACAGATCATCGACTTCCTGACCGTTTAACTGAGCCAGGTAGTTTTTTAGCGACGCCTTTACAGAGTCACGAAGTGGCTTCTGTGTAATTTGGTCTTGTGAAGTGACAGTTGTTACTGTTAATGCTTCGGAAGTCAGATTTTGTTCGAACATATTCTGTTAGCTCTTCTCGTATTTATGCAACGTTTTCGAAGTAGCCTTGCAGCGCATCAAGTTGCTGTTGGGCATTCTCGATAGCGTTGAAGGTTTGGCGGAACTCACCTGCTGGGGCATGCTCTTTCAAGTACCAAGACACATGCTTACGTGCGATACGCAAACCGAGGAACTCACCATAGAAACGATGAAGCTCCTGAACATGGCCCAGCATAATGCCTCCCACTTCGGTCATAGACGGCGCAGGGAGGTGTTCGCCTGTTGTTAAATAATGGTGGATTTCCTGGAAAATCCACGGCCTTCCTTGCGCAGGTCGGCCAATCATCAAGGCATCGGCACCGGTGTAATCCAGTACAAAGCGTGCCTTTTCCGGCGAGTCGATATCACCGTTCGCAATCACCGGAATCGAGATCGCTTCTTTCACTGTCTTGATGTAATCGTATTCTGCCTCACCTTTGTACATACACGCTTTCGTTCTGCCGTGCAGAGCGAGCGCCTGAATGCCACATTGTTCGGCTAACTTGGCAATATCAACGCAGTTTCGGTTATCCAGATCCCAACCGGTACGCGTTTTCAGCGTGACAGGTACATCAACGGCATCCACCACGGTACGAAGGATCTCTTCGACCAAATGCGGATGCTGCAGCAGGGCAGACCCTGCTAAGCGTTTGTTGACCTTTTTCGCAGGGCAACCCATGTTGATATCGATGATTTGCGCACCGTTTTCAACGCTGAATTGTGCCGCTTCGGCCATCAGTTTAGGATCTGCGCCGGCAATTTGTACCGAGCGGATCCCAGACTCGCCTTCATGCACCATACGGTTCTGGGACTTGGCAGTTTTCCACAGGTCTGGATTGGACGACATCATCTCGCTCACAGCCATGCCTGCGCCGAAGCGAAGACATAGTTCACGAAATGGCCGATCGGTCACACCTGCCATGGGCGCGACTATCAGCTGGTTTTTAAGTTGATAAGGACCGATCTTCAAACGTCTGTTCCTGACTATGCCAGTAAGGGCGCGCATTTTACGCATTTTTTCGCATTCTGAAAAGGCCAATAATTGAGCATTTCGATTTTGAATTGCGAAACTGTCTTTTTTTCAATCGATTGGCCAATAATCCAGCAGAAAAATAATGCGTCAGGCCACCGGCTTACGCCTTGTGTCCAGAGATGCGACACCAGTCTTCACGTACGGTTGTTGGGTCTAGCGTCAGTTCGTCGCTGTAGTACGTCGCCACGTCTTCGGCTTGGGTTTCTAGCACGCCAGAAATTGCCAGTAGGCCGCCGTCTTTGACCAGGCTCTTGATCACAGGGGATAGCTCACGCAGTGGACCGGCAAGGATGTTAGCTACGACCACATCCGCTTGGATGTCTTGCGGCTGATCTTGTGGCAGGAATAGCTCAAGTTGGTCAGCTACGCCGTTACGCTCTGCGTTATCGCGAGACGCCAAAATCGCTTGTGGATCGATATCAATACCGATCACTTTTGCGGCGCCCAGTTTGATGGCAGCAATTGCCAAAATGCCCGAACCACAACCGAAGTCGATCACGGTTTTACCGGTCAAGTCTTGGCCGTCAAGCCACTCTAGGCACAGTGACGTGGTTGGGTGGGTACCCGTACCAAACGCCAAACCAGGGTCTAGCATTACGTTCACAGCATCCGGCTCTGGCACTTCACGCCAGCTTGGGCAGATCCACAGGCGACGGCCAAAACGCATTGGGTGGAAGTTGTCCATCCACTCACGTTCCCAGTCTTTGTCTTCGATTTGCTCAATTTTGTAAGCGAAATCGTCAGCGATCAGCGGGCTGTTTTTCAGCATGCTTAACACGAAGTCCATGTCCGTTTCTGCGTCGTACAGGCCGATCACATCAGTGTCACCCCAAAGGCGGGTTTCACCCGGAAGGGGTTCAAAAACAGGCGTATCTTGTGCGTCAAGGAAAGTGGCTGAGACAGCGCCGGTCTCTTCCATCAGCATGTCGCCAATAGCTTCAGCATTGGTTGCTGTTGCGTTAAGTTTAATTTGAATCCAAGGCATGGTTATTTCGCTTTTTTGGTTAGCTACGGTTCAAGGGTGCGGAGTCTAGCATGAATTTTAGGCAGTATAAAAAAAGATAGCACCGAAAGGTGCTATCTGAAGGGGGATTGGCGCGGTTTACGCTTGTTGCGGGGTCTGGACGGGGACGGGCTTGGCCAGACTGCCGACGACAAAGGTGACTAAGCCCACCAAGAGGGTCGGGATGATGGCGTGTAGGCCCCCCATGTCTGGCTTGATAACTGACAAACCGATGTAACAGGCTAAGCCGCACACCATCGAGGCAAAGGCGCCGGTGGCAGACGCTTTCTTCCAGTACAGGCCCAACACCAGTGGCCACAAGAAGACAGCTTGCATGCCGCCAAAGGCCAACAGGTTCAGCCAGATGATCATGTCAGGCGGGTTCGTCGCCGCGACAAACACCAGCACAGAGAAGATCCCCGTGACCCACAGTGACAGCCTTGGTAACCGCTTTTCGGCATCAGGGGCGGTCAGGGCCTTCGGGTTGATGTAGTTGAGGTACAGGTCTTTGAGCAGCGTGGCTGAGGCCTGAATCAACTGGGAATCGATGGTCGACATGATGGCGGCCATCGGGCCCGCGAGAAATACGCCCGCGACCATTGGCGGCAGGACGGTCATCATCAATGTCGGCATGATCTGATCCGGGCTGGCAATATCAGGTACTAATGCCCGCCCTAGCGCGCCCGCCAAGTGCATCCCCAGCATCAACAAGGCCACCATCGCGGTGCTGATCACCATGCCTTTGTGCAGCGAGCCACTCGATTTATACGACATGCAGCGTACGGCGGCGTGAGGCAAGCCGATGACACCAAAGCAGACCAAGACCCAGAAGCTGAGCATGAACGGCTGGCTGAGGAACTGATCGGGCCCATAAGGGGAAATCAGTGCCGGGTCGATCGCATGCAGCGTTGTGATCATTTCCCCGACACTGCCACCGGCGTGGACGATGCCGATCAACAGCGCGATCGTACCGATGATCATCATGATCCCTTGCACCGTGTCAGTCATCACCACGGCGCGGAAGCCACCAATGGTGGTGTACAGGCCGACGGTGACGGCAAACAGCATCAAACCGTGTTGGTAAGACAAGCCAGTCACGGTCTGTAACAAACGTGCCCCGCCGACAAACTGCACCACCATGGTACCGAAGAAAGCCAACAGCAACGCGAGTGAAGCGAAGATCACCACGCCCCGGTTTTTATACCGCGCATACAGAATGTCATTCAGGGTGAGTGCATTGTGGCGACGGGCTTCGATGGCAAATTTTTTGCCCAGCACGCCCAGTGTCAGCCACGCGGCCGGTAACTGGATCATCGCCAGCAGTACCCAGCCTAATCCCATTTTGTAGGCCGCACCTGGCCCGCCAATGAATGAACTGGCACTGGCATAGGTAGAGGCCAGCGTCATGGCGAGCACAAAGCCCCCCATGCTGCGGTTACCCACCAAGTATTCGGTGAGGAAACCGTTGCCGGTGTCACGTTTACGGCTGGCGTACAGAGCCACCGCAAAAACAGCCATTAAATAAAGGACGAGGGGAATAAGGAGTTGGCTATTCATCGGTAGACTCCGGTTCGATTTCCAGTGACATGTCTTGATAGAGGTATTTCACCATCAGGCCACATAGCACAGTAAACAGAATAGGCCCGAGTATACAGGCGAGCAGAAACCACAGAGGGAAGCCTCCGTAGAGTGTTGGCAGGGCTTCCTCTGCCCCTGACGGTGCAAAGGCATAGGCCGAAATGTACCACCAGGCAAAATAGGCCAAGGCCAGCCCGATTGCCCACTGGGCCTCTTTATGGGCCTGCTGATAGCGCGCAGATAGCGTTTTCATGGCGTTGTTTCCATTGGGTGAGTGAATATACCGTGAGGGATTCGCTCAATCTTCACACAAATTAAGGGCGGGTATTGTGGCAAAAGTTAGGAGGGAGTGCTACATGAAGGGCAATATTGGTCGCGATGGACGTAAAAAAGGCTGCCGAAGCAGCCTTTTTATCAACATCGTGATCCTTAGTGGATACCGAGTTTCTTCTCAAGATAGTGGATGTTAGCCCCACCGTGTTGGAAGTTTTCGTCAGCCATGATGTCTTGTTGAAGCGGCACGTTGGTCTTGATGCCGTCAATGATCATCTCGCTCAGGGCATTGCGCATACGTGCAATCGCGACGTCACGGTTCTCACCGTAAGTGATCAGTTTGCCGATCATCGAATCGTAGTGTGGCGGAACGGTGTAGCCCGCATAGATGTGCGACTCCCAACGTACGCCCATGCCACCCGGTGGGTGGAAACGGTCGATTTTACCCGGACAAGGCAAGAAGCGAACTGGATCTTCGGCGTTAATACGGCACTCGACCGCGTGGCCTTTGATCTTGATGTCATCTTGGGTGAACGACAGTGGCTGACCCGCAGCAATGCGAAGCTGCTCTTTGATCAGATCCACACCCGTCACCATTTCCGTCACAGGGTGTTCAACCTGAATACGGGTGTTCATTTCAATGAAGTAGAACTCACCGTTTTCGTACAAGAACTCAAACGTACCGGCACCGCGGTAACCGATTTCGAGACAAGCACGGGTACAACGCTCACCGATGTACTTGCGCATCTCTTCGGTAATGCCCGGTGCTGGCGCTTCTTCGACCACTTTCTGGTGGCGACGCTGCATCGAACAGTCACGCTCACCCAGGTGGATCGCGCCGCCTTGGCCGTCAGCCAAGACCTGCACTTCAATGTGACGCGGGTTTTCTAGGAATTTCTCCATGTACACCATGTCATTGTTGAAGGCCGCTTTCGCTTCCGCACGGGTCATTGCAATCGCTTCGATCAAATCGGCTTCATTACGTACCACACGCATACCACGACCGCCGCCGCCACCAGAGGCTTTGATGATCACGGGGTAGCCGATACGTTTTGCGAAGGCTTTGTTCTTCACTTCATCATCGTCCAGTGGGCCGTCAGAGCCCGGAACACACGGTACACCGGCTTTTTTCATTGCCGAGATTGCCGCGACTTTGTCACCCATGATGCGGATGGTTTCCGCTTTCGGGCCAACAAAAATGAAGCCAGAACGTTCTACTTGCTCAGCAAAATCGGCATTTTCAGACAAGAAACCGTAACCCGGGTGGATAGCCACCGCGCCTGTGATTTCTGCTGCACTGATGATGCGAGGAATATTCAGGTAGCTTTCGGTACTTTTCGCCGGACCGATACAGATCGATTCATCGGCCAGCAGTACGTGTTTCAAATCGCGATCGGCAGTGGAGTGTACCGCGACCGTCTTGATCCCGAGCTCTTTGCAGGCACGCAGAATGCGCAGCGCAATTTCGCCTCGGTTCGCAATGACAATTTTATCTAACATAACTCGTCCTGGTTATTCGATGATGACTAGCGGCTGGTCGAATTCAACGGCATCGCCGTCTTCTGCAAGGATCGCAACGACCTTACCGGATTTATCCGCTTCGATTTGGTTCATCATCTTCATCGCTTCAACGATACACAGGGTATCGCCTGCGTTTACCGATTGGCCGATTTCAACAAAGGCTTTTGCTTCTGGGCTTGGCGCACGGTAGAAGCTGCCCACCATTGGTGACAGTACCTGGTGACCAGCCGGTTGTGCTGGTGCCGCTGCTACTGTTTCTGCAACAGGCGCCGGAGTGGGTGCTGGCGCAGTTACTTGTGCTGCAACGGGGGCAGGCGCCGCATACATTTGTTGTGCGACTGCCGTCGTCGGGTTACGGCTGATGCGTACGGATTCTTCACCTTCTGAAATTTCCAGCTCAGCAATACCCGATTCTTCTACTAGCTCAATCAGTTTTTTGATTTTACGAATATCCATTTACTTTTCTCTTATTCTGTTCAGTTGGCGTCTGCATGCAAGCGGTTAACGGCTGCTTGCAGGGCGAATACATAACCATCGGGCCCCAGTCCACAAATCACCCCCACCGCTTTATCGGAGAGGTAAGAATGGTGACGGAAGGGCTCACGGGCATGGACGTTAGATAAGTGCACTTCAATAAACGGGATGTTTACCCCCAGCAAGGCATCGCGGATCGCGACGCTGGTATGGGTAAAAGCCGCGGGATTGATGATAATGAAATCCACCTTGCCATAGGCATTGTGAATGGCATCAATCAGCACGTGTTCCGCGTTGGATTGAAGGTGATCTAACGTCACACCGAGTTCGGTTGCTTTGGCAGTTAAATGCGTCACGATGTGGTCTAGCGTCTGCTGACCATAGTGTCCGGGCTCACGTAAGCCTAATAAATTCAGGTTCGGGCCATTGATCAATAAAATTCGTTGAACGGTCGACATCTTGACGTTATATCACTCGTTTTAGAGGTTTTACTTTAACAACGTGCAGAAACCTGCAACTTTGCTTCCCTGTGTGCCGTTTTTATCTGCCAAAACATGCTTGAAGTGCAATTATAGAGAATTCAGCGCAAATCGCAGCAAAATACTGGTCTAATCAGCCCTTTTTAATCTGAACAGCTGTACGCCGTTGGATTTGGGCAGTGAATGTTCGCGCGGGCAGAAAAGCGCGTTAATCGCCCACTGTGCGTGGCCTTACGGGGTGAGACAATCTCTTGATGGGATGATTCCGCGGGTTTGTGTGCGGGATCAAAAAAGCCGCCCGAAGGCGGCTTATTGATTGCAAAAATGTGTAAACCGGCGAGAAATCGAGACGGTTATAACACTTTTTGTTTTTCTGCGATCAGCTTGTCGACTACGCTTGGATCCGCCAGCGTTGAGGTATCCCCCAGTGCCGCGGTGTCGCCGGTGGCGATTTTGCGCAGAATACGGCGCATGATTTTGCCTGAACGCGTTTTGGGCAGAGCATCCGTCCAGTGCAGGAAGTCTGGCGTCGCAATCGGGCCGATTTCTTTGCGCACCCAATTTTTCACTTCTTTATGCAGTTCGGCACTTGGGATCTCACCGTCGTTCAGGGTGATGTAGGCATAAATGGCCTGCCCTTTGATGTCGTGCGGGACACCGACAATCGCCGCTTCGGCAATTTTATCGAAGGCCACCAAGGCTGATTCGATTTCCGCCGTCCCCATACGGTGACCGGAAATGTTCAGTACGTCATCGACACGCCCCGTGATCCAGTAGTAACCGTCTTCATCGCGACGGGCACCGTCGCCGGTAAAGTACATGCCTTGGAACGTCGAGAAATACGTTTGCTCAAAGCGGTCGTGATCGCCCCACAGGGTACGCATTTGCCCTGGCCAGGAATCAATCATGACCAAGTTCCCTTCTGTCGCCCCGTCGAGGATGTTCCCCATATTATCAACGATGGCCGGTTGCACCCCAAAGAACGGACGGGTCGCTGAACCCGGTTTCAAGGCAGTAGCGCCCGGCAGCGGCGTGATCAGGATCCCGCCAGTTTCGGTCTGCCACCAGGTATCGACAATCGGACAGCGGCTGTCACCGATGGTGCGGTGGTACCATTCCCACGCTTCTGGGTTGATCGGCTCACCCACCGATCCCATCACGCGCAACGAGGTACGTTGGGTACCTGCGACGGCTTCATCGCCTTTGGCCATCAGGGCACGGATCGCCGTTGGTGCAGTATACAGGATGTTCACTTGGTGTTTGTCGACCACTTCGCTCATGCGGCTGGTGCTTGGGTAGTTGGGCACCCCTTCAAACAACAGGGTGGTGGCGCCATTGGCCAGCGGACCATACACCAAGTAGCTGTGGCCAGTGATCCAACCCACATCCGCCGTACACCAGTACACCTCGCCTTCTTGGTAATCGAACACGTACTTGAACGTCATTGTGGCGTACACCAGATAGCCGCCCGTAGTGTGTAATACGCCTTTCGGCTTGCCGGTTGAGCCCGAGGTATACAGGATGAACAATGGATCTTCGGCGTTCATGGCTTCCGGTTCACAATGTGAAGAGGCCACGGCGGTGGCTTCATGCCACCAGACATCGCGCGCGCTGTGCCATTCGATATCACCGCCGGTACGCTTGAGTACCACGACTTTTTCAACACTGGTGACGGCATCATTGGCCAATGCATCATCGACATTCTTTTTCAATGGCACCGCGCGGCCAGCACGCACGCCTTCATCGGCGGTCACGACCACTTTGGCATTGGAATCAATAATACGTCCTGCCAGTGCTTCCGGTGAGAAACCGCCAAATACGATGGTGTGTACCGCGCCAATACGGGTACAAGCCAGCATGGCGACCGCGGCTTCTGCAACCATCGGCATGTACAGGCAAACCACATCGCCTTTACGTACGCCTTGGCTTTTCAGGGCGTTAGCGAACTGACACACTTGCTCGTGCAGTTCGTTATAAGTCAGGGTGGCGTCATCATTGGGATCATCCCCTTCCCAGATAATGGCGGGTTGATCGCCACGGGTCGCCAGATGGCGGTCAAGGCAGTTGGCCGATACGTTGAGTGTGCCATCGGCAAACCAAGCAATGTTGACGTGTCCGGTATCAAACGAGGTCTGCTTCACTTGGCTAAACGGTTTGATCCAGTCAACGATTTGGCCGTGTTCACGCCAGAAGCCTTCAGGGTTGATCACTGACTGCTGGTACATCTCGCGATATTGTTCGTCGGTCACATGGGCGCTGGCAGCAATGTCCTGATTAACTGGGTACAGATGAACGTCACTCATTTTAATTCTCCTTGTGTTCCGTCATTGTCCGTAGTGGACCGGAATGTCTCGTCTCGTGGGCCGAAATACGTTGTGTGTGATATTAACTTCCGCTAGTTCGCGATGAGTCTCAATTAGACTTTAGGATGAGAGGCGGGCATGTGTGGGGGATTTGCGGCTGTTGCACGGTGGTTGCAGCCAAAAATTTGCACTTTATCGTTGTGGTAGTGCGTTGTTTTGGCTGGAGATAACGGTTCGTCACATTCGATGTTAGCTGCGCAATAATGACAGGGCGGGTCGGTCACCGTGCGTCAGGCGCACATAGATCATGGCTGCCGTGATGGTGTCTTGCAGGGCATCATGGCGTGGTGGCACCGGTAAATCAAGGTGGCGGCTGATCGCTTCTAAACTCAGATCAAAGTACGCATTGGGTAGCTGGCGTTCCAGTTGCTCATGGTAGAGGTGGCTGATCTCCACCAGCTTATTGGGTAGCGGAAAGTCGAAGTGTTGGCGAAAGTAACGGTCAAGAATCGTCTTGTCATAGCGGATATGGTAGCCCACCAACGGCCGATTACCGATAAAGTCCAGCAGCGTGCGCAGGGCGTGTTGGGTGTCGAGGCCGTGCTGCAGATCTTGATGGCGGATCCCATGAATCGCGACGGAATCCCCGTTCAAACTGGCGGGGGCGCGTAACGTTAAATGGATGGACTGGCTAGTCAGGATGCGGTTGGCGCAAATACGGGTCGCAGCAATGGTCACCAGTTCAGCCCGTTGAGGATCTAAGCTGGTGGTTTCACAGTCGAGCGAGACCAATTCTTCTCCGCGATAGCGTTCAAACAGTGAAGCATAGTCCGTGCCACGGTAGCGGCGTTGGTACCACCAGCGTTGTAAGATATTCATCGTTTATGCTCCCTCTAATCCCTGATCTGATAGTGATACCCTAACCAGGCTTTGAATTTCTTCACCACATGCAGACTGTGGCGTAACAAGTCGCGCTCGGCCCGGCTTAATTGGGTGAGATCGAGGTGTTGTTGCAGGCCATCGCCTGAGGTCGCCAATTGCTGGCGTAAACGTAATTTAATAAACAGCTTTAAGGCTTCACTGAGGTTGGAGGCCGTGGCGGGCTCAAGGACTTCTCGCTCGGCCAGTTGTTCAATGCGCACAAAGGTGTTGTTGTCATGAATGTCATACTCCAACGCCAAGGCGCGACATCCATGTACGATGGGGAAAATGCCCCCTTGCTTGATATCCAGTCCGGTTTTACTGGCCTTCAGATGGCCGAACAGGGTCAGCGGTACACTGAAATGCAGAGCTGGCCGTGTGAAGGCACTCAGGCGTTGGGTGTGGGCCGCCATCTGTTGGTGTAATTGCTGCTTGAGGGGTGTGAGCAAGTCGGTATCGCCGGCTACGGCATGGCTGTCCGCCAATATCGCTAATGCCATCAGTGATTGTGCTTGGCCACTGTGCGTCCAATGTGACACGGTGTGTAACCACTCACTTTGCGTTTTCACCCAGTGAGGGTTGTTGACCATCACCTTGCCCGGGCAGAGCGGGTAACCGAGTTGTTGCAAGGTGTGGATCAGGGTGGCCAGCGTGGCGGCTTGTTCTGGCCAGTCTGTGCCATCGGCCACGATCAAGGCATTGTCTTGATCGGTTTTCAGAATTTGCTCGCCCCGTCCTTCCGATCCCATCACCAATAAACAACACGCTGACTGGTACGCCTGTGGTACCACTAAGCGAAATGCTTTTTCGATGATTTGCTCATTGACGGTGGCGATCAGCTCCATCACAAAGCGGGTATGAATGCCGTTATTAAACAGGGTCTCAACCAAGCGGTGCTGGCTGTGGGCGGCAAAGGCCAATTCATCGACGGTTGTCGCTCGGGCAATTTGCAACGTCAGCACATGTGAGTGGGTGGAGAATAAGCTCAGCACTTGGGTCAGGTTGAGCATACCGACCACGTGATCGCCATGCTCAGACACGTGATGTACCGCGACCCGTTTGACCTTGTGGCGGGTCATCGCCAGCATGGCATTAAACAGGTAATCCCCTTGGTTAACACGGATCACCGGCGCGGTTGCTACGGCGCCCACCACACTGTCGTGGGCTCGGTGTTCCAGCATGACTGCATGCAGCAGGTTGGTACGGGTAATGATGCCGTAAGGCTGCCCGTCCCCCGCTTCAACCAAGGCCGCATCCAAGCGTTTCTGCTGTAATTGCTCGGTGGCAGACTGCAACGTGCAATCACGGGGCAGCATCAAACAGGGTTGAATGTTGCTGCTATCAATTTTGGTCAGAATGAATTCGGCTAAGTTTTGTTGCTGTTGGGCGGTGTCGATCCCTTGCTGGCGGCGGGCCAAGTCACTGTCAAAGTAGGCCGCAAACGGGCTGTTGTCGGTATAGAACGACAGAAACAATGCCTTGGGCAGCAGGTAGCACAAGGTGTCTTCCAGTGCGGTATAGCGGTGGCGGCAAGGGGGTGAGAGTAAGGCCTGCACATCAAACAGATCGTCGCGGGTGTAATGAGCCAGCACTTCGGTGCCATCGGCGGTGCGTTCTTCCACGCTGCCTTTAATGATGATCAACAGGTATTCACACTGGGCATCGGCTTCAATCAATGTCTCCCCGTGGCGGAAATACACCACATCCAAGGCATCACGCAGCTGTTGCTGTTGCGTGGGCGTCAGGCAATCAAACGGGGGCAAGGACGTATCAAAAGAGTCAGACATCGCATTCATCTCCGTAATGAGGGGATATGGTGTTCGCCCTCTCGACGGACAGCATGGGGGTGTTATGCATGAGCCGGGTGGGGATGAGAGGCGCTTGCATGCAGTGTCCAGTGTCAGTGGATTGACGGGGTTACGCCAGACGACTTTAGTCTACGTTGCAGGGAAACACGGCGCAGAACCCATTAGGGGGACGGGGGGAATACGGCGGTAAAACGGCAGAAAAAGAGGAAATAATCACAACGGATTATTTCATTGGGACGCTCTATAGTTGCAGGCATAATACGCGCTTTCCGACACTTATCTCCCACAAACTAGGACATGGCATGTTTAGAAGTAGCCCCTATGGATGGACCTCGCAGTACCTGCTCGGTTTTTTCTTCAATTATGGTGTATATCTCCCGTTTTGGGCCTTATGGCTCGCGCATTTAGGGGTAAGCGCCTCGCACATCGGTTTGCTGTTAGGGTTGGGCTTTGGGGTCCGTTGTTTGGCCAACTTGCTGATCACCCCGCGTATCCATAAGGTCGAGCATTTGATCCCCGCGCTGCGTATTTTCGGCGTCGCGGCATTAGTGAGTTGTATTGCCTATATTTTCTGTGGCAGCAATGTGTGGGTATTGGCCGCGATCACCGTGCTTTACAACATGATGATGGGACCGATTGTGCCGCTGTCGGACTCGCTGACGAACTATTACGCCAAAGAAGGCCACCTCGACTATGGTCGTACGCGCCTGTGGGGTTCGATTGCTTTTATTGCGGGCTCGACCGTGGTGGGCTTGTTGGCGGCGGCGTTTGACCCAAGTGTGATCCCGTGGGTGGCGGTCGTGGGTTTGGTCGCCATGCTGCTCTTTACCTTGCGTGCGCCGACCGTGACACCGGTGTCAGCGCCTGACAGCCATGCTCAGGGGCGTCCTGCGTTGTTGCAGATGTTACGTACCCCTGCCGTTTTGCGCTTTTTGACCATCATTGCTCTGCTGCAAGGCAGCCATGCTGCTTATTACAGTTTCAGTGCGATTTACTGGAAAGGGGCCGGTTACAATGAGGATGTGATTGGTTACCTGTGGAGCTTCAGCGTGGTGGCAGAAGTGGCCGTGTTCGCACTCAGTCAGCGTTTGTTTGCCGGCTGGAGTGTGATGGCGATGTTCCGTTTGGCTGCCGTGGGCGTCATGATCCGTTGGGGGGTGACCGCCAGCATGACCGAGTTACCGGTATTGTTCGCGGCACAGGCCCTGCACGGGGTGACGTTTGCTGCCGCGCACTTAGCGACGATCCGGTATATCCAACAAGCACAAAGCAACCAGATGGTGGCATTACAAGCCTTGTATAACGCCTTGCCGATGGGCGCTTTCATGGCGTTAATGACCGCATTGAGCGGTTGGTTATACGGCATGTGGGGCGGCGATGTGTTCTGGTTGATGGCGGTCATGGGTGTGCCTGCATTGTTTATGAACATTGAATCGACGGCATCAGCCCGAAAGGCGGCCTCACCGCAAGGCTAACTTGCAGACTGACCAACAAGAAAAACTGTGATCCCTCAGATTGGTGCGTGCCAGTGGTTTGGTTACACTGGTGCGCACAATCTGTTAACAATCATTAGGGATGACGCATGGCACAGGGATGGATGGTCGTGCTGGTAACATTGGCCTACCTCGGGCTACTGTTCTGGATCGCGTGGTATGGCGACCGCAAAACACACTGGATGGCCCGTTGGCGGCCATGGATTTACAGCCTGTCGATAGCCGTGTACTGCACCTCGTGGACCTTCTATGGCACCGTGGGGCAAGCCAGTCGGGATCTCTGGTCTTTCCTGCCTATCTATGTCGCTCCTATTCTCGTCTTTACCTTGGGTTGGCGCCTGCTGGCCCGTCTTATCTTGATCGCCAAGCGCGAACATATCACCTCGATTGCGGATTTCATTGCTGCTCGTTATGGCAAATCACAAGGGTTGGCCGTGACGGTTACCCTGATCGCGGTGATTGGCATTCTGCCCTATATCGCGTTGCAACTGCGTGGGATCACCATGGGGTTGACACAAATCGCACCTTCTCTGGGAGAAAGCATTGGCGGGGAAAGTCTCGGGCTGTTTGGTGCCGGACAGACTGATCTCGCTTGGCTGGTGACGGGGGCGCTGGCGGTGTTCACCGTGTTGTTCGGCACCCGCCACATCGATACCACCGAGCACCACCGCGGCATGATGATGGCGGTCGCGTTTGAGTCACTGGTGAAACTGGCGGCGTTCATGATTGTCGGCCTGTTTGCGTTGTATTTACTGTGGGATCACAGCGTTATCGACAGCGTGGTTTTTAGCGAATGGCAGCCTGCGTCGCCCCATTGGGGCAGTTTACTGATCCACACCTTGTTCACGATGGCGGCGATCATCTGTTTGCCGCGTCAGTTCCACACCACGATTGTGGAAAATGAGCAGGCGCAAGATCTACACCGAGCGCGTTGGGTGTTCCCCGGTTATTTGGTGTTGATGGGGATCTTCGTGTTGCCATTGGCGTTAGCAGGGCAATTTTTATTGCCACAGGTCGCCGCCGATACCTATGTCATCAACTTGCCGTTACAGCAAGGGGCGGAGGGGATCGCGTTGCTGGCATATCTGGGCGGTACGTCGGCGGCCAGTGGCATGGTGATTGTCTCGACCATTGCGTTAGCCATCATGGTCTCCAATGATTTGGTGTTGCCGTTATTGCTGCGTCGAATGCGGATGTCAGGGCGCAAGTTCAGTGCCTTTTCTGGTTTACTGCTGACGGTACGACGCGGTCTGATTTTGCTCTTGTTGTTGGCGGCATGGGGGTTCTATCACGTTTTGGGTGAAATCCCGTCCTTGTCGGCGATTGGCTTATTGTCCTTTGCGGCGATTGCCCAATTTTCCCCGGCGTTGATCGGTGGCATTTACTGGCGAGAGGGGAACCGCAAAGGGGTATACGCCGGGTTGTCTGGCGGGATCACGATTTGGGCCATCACCATGATGGGGCAGACCCAGATGTTGGCCGGTACCAGTGAAACCAATGTGTTGCTGTGGTTGTTGACGCCGCCCCCGTGGCCGCTGCTGGGGGCGCTATCGAGTGTCGATTGGGGCATGCTGTTGAGCTTGCTGGTGAACACCGGATTGTATATTGGCGTGTCGTTGCTGACGCGTTCCTCGCTGACCGAGCGGTTACAAGCCGCCTCGTTTGTTGGGGCACCGTTGCCGGAAAGCGGCGATGGCGATGCCAGCTTATACCAGACCCGCGTGACCGTGGCCGAGTTGGAAATGCTGGCTGCCCGTTTTGTCGGGCGTCAACGGGTACGCCAAGCCTTTCGGTTGTACAGCGAACAATATGGGGATCAGAGTGCAGACCCGCATCAGGGCTTATCGCCCGAGCAGCAAGCTCCCTCCAGTTTGATCCGCCACACCGAACGGGTGTTGGCGGGAGTATTCGGTGCCTCATCGGCCCGTTTGGTGCTGACCTCGGCATTGCAGGGACGCAAGATGCAACTGGAAGAGGTTGCCACCATTGTCGATGAAGCCTCGGAATTGTTTGATTTCAGTCGCGGCTTATTACAAGGGGCGATTGAGCACATCAGTCAGGGGATTGCCGTGGTGGATAAACAATTGCGGCTGGTAGCATGGAACCAACGGTATTTGGAGTTGTTTACCTTTCCGCCGGGGCTGATCCAAGTGGGCCGGCCCATTGCCGAGGTGATCCGCCATAATGCCGAACTGGGGCTGTGTGGCCCTGGCGATCCAGAGGCGCACGTGGCCAAGCGGGTTGAACACCTCAAAATTGGCACCGCCCATACGTCGTCGCGCATTCGTCAGGATGGACAAGTTATCGAGGTACAGGGCAACCCCATGCCGGGGGGCGGGTTTGTCATGAGCTTTACCGATATCACCCAATTTCGCCATGCCGAGCAGGCGCTCAAAGAAGCCAATGAGACCTTGGAAGAGCGGGTGCGCAAGCGGACGAGTGAGTTGGAAGCCCTGAACCGCAAATTGGTGGTAGCCACCCAGCATGCAGAACAGCAAGCACATTCCAAAAGCCGCTTTTTGGCCGCGGTCAGTCATGACTTGATGCAGCCGCTCAATGCCGCGCGTTTGTTCTCGTCAACACTTTCGGAAGTGACCAAAGATGCCGAGAGTGCGCAGTTAGCCCATCATATTGAAAGTGCGTTGGGAGCGGCAGAAGAGTTGATTGGTGACTTGCTGGATGTGTCCCGTTTAGAAGCGGGTAAATTGCAGATCAATGTGCGCGCGTTTGCGATCAGCGACGTGCTGGAGACCCTGAGTGCGGAGTTTGGCGCGATTGCGCGTCAGCAAGGGATCACCTTTGACGTGGTACACAGTGATGCGGTGATCCATTCTGATCCCAAATTACTCCGTCGGGCGTTGCAGAACTTTTTGACCAATGCGTTTCGCTATAACCCGCAGGGGAAAGTGGTGTTGGGGGTACGCCGTCAGGGAGATCAGATACAGATTGAAGTGTGGGATAACGGCCCCGGTATTCCGGCATCGAAACAAGCCCACATTTTTGATGAGTTTACCCGTATCGAGAACAGCGGCAGTGAGCACGGCTTAGGACTGGGCTTGGCGATAGCGCGCGGGATCAGCCGCGTGCTGGATCATCCGTTGTCACTGCGGTCATGGCCGGGTGACGGCACGGTGTTTGCGCTTGCTGTCCGGCGCGGGGTGAAAGTGGCGGTGCAGGCCGCCCCTGTGGCAGAAGAGCGCGCCGCCCCGTTAGCGGGTGTGCGCGTGCTGTGCGTGGATAACGAGCCTGACATTTTGTTGGGAATGGACACGTTGCTGGGGCGCTGGGGCTGTGAAATCCGCTTAGCCGAAACCGTGGTGGCGGCCATGCAGCAACTCAATGATGGCTGGCAGCCGGACTTTGTCTTGAGTGACTACCATTTAGCGAACGGGCAAACCGGCCTGCAAGTGTTGCAGCAGTGCAGTTTACGGTTGGGGAAAACCTTCTGCGGCGCGGTGATCAGCGCTGATCGCACCGACGAGACCCGTAAAACCATTGAAGGGCACGGGTTCACGTTCATCAGCAAGCCCGTCAAACCGTTGAAACTGCGCACCTTGTTGACGCAGTCGAGAAAAACGTCGACGGTGTAATCGATACTTGCAGGGTAGAAAAAAATCGCGATCGCTCCCTTCGGTCGCTTAATAAAAACGGCGCCTTCGGGCGCCGTTTTGTCGTTAGGAGGTGTGTTGGAATATGTTTTTAGTGTCGAGTGTCGAGTGTCGAGTTTCTCGTTACGAGTATCTAGGAACGAGGATCTCGCTGCTCGATACTGACGATTAGTGATCGTGTGCTTCGCCAGCGCCTTTCGGGTAACGAATCGACTCCACCATCTCTTGGACATCTTCAGGCACTTCTGCGGTGAACTTGTTCACAACAATCGAGACGACAAAGTTCAGACACATACCGAGCGTACCGATGCCTTCTGGGCTGATACCGAACCACCAGTTTTCTGGTGTGCTCGCGGCTGGGTTAATGAACTTGAAGTAGATGATGTAGGTTGCAGTGAAGGCAATACCGGTGATCATCCCTGCAATCGCGCCTTCTTTGTTCATCTTCTTATAGAAGATCCCCAGAATAATGGCCGGGAAGAACGAGGCTGCTGCCAGACCGAAGGAGAATGCGACCACCTGTGCCACAAAGCCCGGTGGATTGATCCCGAGGTAACCAGCCCCGACAATCGCCACAGCAGCACCGATACGGGCAGCCAGCAGTTCTTGTTTGTCGGTCATGTTTGGGCGGAAACCTTTCTTCAGTAAGTCATGTGAGATAGAGGTGGATATCACGAGGAGCAGACCGGCTGCCGTTGACAGGGCTGCCGCTAAGCCACCCGCTGCCAGCAGGGCAACGACCCAGTTAGGTAGGCTTGCCAACTCTGGGCTTGCCAGTACGATGATGTCACGGTTGATGTCCATCTCGTTACGCTCATCGCCAGAGTAGAACATTTTGCCGTCGTTGTTTTTATCTTCCCATGTAACCAGACCGGTTTTTTCCCAGTTCGTCACCCAGCTTGGGGCTTGTTCTGCGGCGACACCTTTCATGTCTGGCCCGTTAATGGTTTCAATCATGTTGACGCGGGCAAACGCGGCCACAGACGGTGCGGTGGTGTACAGCAGAGAGATGAACAGCAGTGCCCAACCAGCAGAGATACGGGCATCTTTTACGCGTGGCACGGTGAAGAAGCGAATGATAACGTGAGGCAGACCTGCCGTACCGACCATGAGTGCGGCACAGATGAAGAACACATCCACCATACTTTTCGAGCCGTCGGTGTAGGCGGTGAAGCCGAGTTCTGTGGTTAAGCCATCGAGTTTATCCAGGACATAGGTTTCTGAGCCGCTGACGGTAGAGCCGAGGCCAATTTGTGGCACCGGGTTACCGGTGATCATGATAGAGGTGAAAATCGCAGGAACCAGGAAAGCAAAAATGAGGACACAGAATTGAGCTACCTGGGTGTAGGTGATCCCTTTCATGCCGCCCAAGACCGCGTAGAAGAACACGATACCCATCCCGATGATGATACCCATGTTGATGTCCACTTCGAGGAAGCGGGCAAACACCACGCCGACACCACGCATTTGACCGGCCACGTAAGTGAACGAGACGAAGATGGCACAGAACACGGCCACCATACGGGCAGTTTTGGAGTAGTAACGCTCCCCGATGAAATCCGGCACGGTAAACTGGCCGAACTTACGCAGGTAAGGGGCAAGACAGAGTGCAAGGAGCACGTAGCCACCGGTCCAGCCCATGAGGTACACACCACCATCGTAACCGATGAAAGAGATGATACCGGCCATTGAAATGAACGATGCGGCTGACATCCAATCCGCGGCGGTTGCCATCCCATTGGCAATCGGGTGAACACCGCCACCAGCGACGTAAAACTCACTGGTGGAACCGGCGCGCGCCCAGATGGCGATACCGATGTAGACGGCAAACGTGATGCCCACCAAGATAAATGTCCAAGTTTGGATTTCCATGACTCTCTCCCTTAGTCTTCCTGTACGTTGTACTTACGGTCAAGCGCATTCATACGTACCACGTAGACAAAGATCAGCGCGACAAACGTGTAAATGGAACCTTGTTGTGAGAACCAGAAGCCCAGCTTAAAGCCCCCGAACTGAATGTTGTTGAGCGCATCGACAAACATAATGCCGGCGCCGTAAGACACGAGAAACCAGATGGCCAGTAGCGAGCTCATCGTGGCGAGGTTTTCTTTCCAGTAGGCTTGTGCCTGCTCCTTGGATTCAAACGCCATTGTTATCTCCTTTCATGTCGTCACTTTCTACGTTAATGAAATGTTACGAGATGACAATAGCAACGTTTGCCGCGTGGCACAGTCCAACTTTAGTCGAGCGGAGAACGACAAAATCGCCGTTCTGGCGGCGATTTTGTGAGTTTGAGCAGGGATTGGGGTCTATACGGAAAAAGCCGTCTTAGCCAAAGGTCTATATGGCGATAGGTATTTTTTGCATTTTTTATTGCGGCGTGAGATCCATTTGTTGCAGCAAGATCACCGCTTGGGTGCGGTTCTTTACCCCTAATTTGCGAAAAATCGCGGTCATATGGGCTTTGATGGTGGCTTCCGACACATTGAGCTCATAGGCGATTTGTTTATTGAGCAACCCGTCAGAGAGCATGCTCAATACCTTGTATTGTTGCGGGGTGAGGGCGGCAATGCGTTCGGTGAGGGCGTGATAGTCGTCATCGACCTCACCCAGTCCGTCCGGGAACACCGGTTCGCCATCGAGCACTTGGTTTAACGAGTGGATCAGGGCCCGCATGTCGCTGGATTTGGGGATGAACCCAAACGCGCCGTGGCTGCGTACTTGACGGATCACGTTGGTTTCTTCGCTGGCAGAAATGACCACGATGGGTAAATCGGGGTATTGGCTGCGCAGCTGGATCAGGCCAGACATGCCGTTGGCACCGGGCATCTTCAGATCAAGCAGGAGTAAGTCGACCTCGGGATCTTTTTCCAGCAAGGTCAGTAAGCTGGTGAGGGAGTCTGCTTCAAGCAGCGTGGCTCCGCTGATGGCCATGTGCACTGATTGAAACAGCGCATTACGGAACAACGGGTGGTCGTCGGCAATAACGATGGTGTAGTGAGCGTCCATGTGCAGATACATCTAGTTGTTTTTTACCACGCTATCACCTGACCAAAAAGAGATCAATTCGTTAACACGCAAGATCTGCGGTTGATCAGATCTGGGTAGAATCTATTGCAAATGACGCTGGGGGAGACGTTGATTTGGTGAGGAAAAAGTATAAAGCTGCACGCTCACTGACCGCCTGTTGCCAATAAAAAAAGCGTCTGAGGAGTCAGACGCTTTTTTGTCTCTGGCCGATTAAGGGGCCAGATCAAGGCGGCGGTGGCGTGTAGAGCTGATGATCCCGAAGGTGAGCGAGGAAAGGCGCCGCCTTAGTGAAGCCGGTCAGGCGGGCGCGTTCAAGGCGGTTGCCCTCAGCATCCCAGAAATCGATCGTCGGCAGGCCGAGCACATCCATATCTTGTAGCAGCTCGAAATCGGTGCGGGTGTTGGCGGTGACATCCGCTTGCAACAGGACGAAGTGATCCAACTGCTGCGCCACCTCGGGGTCGTGAAACGTGTGCTCATCAAATTCCTTACATGCCACGCACCAGTCGGCGTAGAAATCGAGCATCACCGGTTTGCCATCAGCGCGGGCGTCTTCCAAGGCGATCGCCAAATCATCAATATTCTCGATACGCTTGAAGGTCACGCTCACGGTAGGGGAGGCGGCCGATGTGTCGACCAGCTGGTGGTAAATCGGCACGGCAGAGGCAAACATGCCTAAAAACGCCACCACACCCAGTGCGGTACTGTGCCACGTGCGGAGTGGAGCTTTCTGATCTAACCGTGTTTTGGCTTGGCCGGTTTTACGTTGTTGTGCCTTATCGATCTGCATCCTCACATAATACAGCCAGCCAAAGGTGGCGATCCCTAAACAGCCCCACAGCAGTGGCATGACGTGTGCAGGCAGGATGCGCTCGAGCAGAAACAGCGGCACGGCAAGCAAGACAAAGCCAAACACGGTTTTGACGTGTGTCATCCATTGTCCCGCTTGCGGCAGCAGCTTGTTACCAAACATGGCCGCCAACATCAGTGGGATCCCCATGCCGATCGCTAAGGCGTACAAGGCCACGGCGCCCGTCAGTAAGTCCCCACTTTGCGCGACGTAGATCAGCGCGCCAGAGAG
This sequence comes from Photobacterium japonica, assembly GCF_050337005.1. NCBI lineage: Bacteria > Pseudomonadati > Pseudomonadota > Gammaproteobacteria > Vibrionales > Vibrionaceae > Photobacterium > Photobacterium japonica. The sequence continues at coordinate 33,475 of NZ_JAKJSN010000033.1, forward strand.
CGGGGCGGTGGTGCAGGGAGAGCAGACTAAACCGGAAATTGCCCCCATTACAAAGACCCCGCCACGGTGGCCCCCTTGTTGTTGGTTGCTAAGACCATTGAGCCAGGTCTGTATGCGGCTGGGCAGTTGCAGGGTATAAACGCCAAACATCGACAGCGCTAACAACACGAACAGGCCGCTGAGGCCGATCAGGATGTACGGATGCTGCATCGCGGCTTGAAATTGCATGCCCGCCGAAGCAACCACTAACCCCAAAACGGTGTAGGTCAGCGCCATGCCCTGTACGTACGTGAAAGCCAAGCCAAAGGCACGGCGGTGGCTGAGTTGCCCGTTGCCCAACACGATGCCGCTTAAGATGGGGTACATGGGGAGCACGCACGGTGTGAAAGCCAACCCGATACCTAGCGCCAAGAACAGCAACGGTGTCCACCATTGCTCGGCAAGCCCTGCTGCCAGTTGATCTTGTTGGGTTGTGGGAGTTGATGCCGTGGGGGAGACCGTGTTATTCCCCGTCACAGTGGTTGCAAGAAAGTGAGTGGTCACTTCGATTGTTTGGCTTGTTATGTCTGCGTTAGAGCCGGACGATTGAACGATTGAGGGCGTTGGAGAGAGGCTGAAGGCCTGTGCGGGCAGACTGGTGAGTAGCCAGCCTGTACTCAGTAGCCAAGCTATAGCGAATAGCCAGCCTTTGCAGGATAAGGGAATCAAAGTGCGGCCAAGGCCGCGCGGTGCAAAGCGGAAAAGGGTCATCAAATAGGGCTCACCATCGCGTGTCAGTTTATTCACTATACCCTTTCAAACCGCCTTGAGCAGTGTTCTGTTTCAGTCCATGTCAGCGAGTGGGCGCTGCTTCACGAGACTGTCGCGCATGAAATCGATGAACTGGCGAACGTGGGCGGGAATGTAGCCCATGCCCTGATACAGCATATAGATCGGCCGAGGCGGTGACTGCCAGCCGTCCATCATGGTGGCGAGCTGACCATTTTTCAGCGCATCGTCCACCACATAATTTGGCAGGCTGGCAATGCCTAAGCTGTGGATCGCGGCTTGTTTGACGCTGTTGAGATCGGCAATCGCCATTTTGACCGGCGAGTTGATCCACAGTATTTCATCGGGATGTTTGGCGTCATCACAAGTGAGTGCCCACTCAAACTCTGGCACGCTGGCTAAGCGGGCATGATGGTTGAGATCGTCCGGGTGGGTCGGCTCACCACATTGTGCTAAATAGGCCGGGCTGGCGACCAAAATACGTTGGGATTCGCCAATTTTCGCGGCGGCGAAACTGGAGTCTGGTTGTTGGCCGACCCGAAACACCACATCGTATTGTTCAGGGTTGTAATCGTGGTGCTGGTTCGACAAATGGGTCAGCGACAAGGTGATCTCCGGGTGCTGAGCCAAAAACTGATTAAACAACGGCATGAGCTGATAGGTGAGCAACCCGACCGGTGCCGAGATGCGTAAGGCCCCACGCGGCTGGCTGTGGCTGTTGTCATGCAGCTCGGTGGTGGCCGCTTCCAGTTGTTCCAATAATGGCTGGCAGCGTTCGTAGTAATCGTGCCCGAGCGGGGTCAGGGCCACATTGCGGCTGTCGCGGATCACCAACTGGCTGCCCAGCGTATCTTCCAGTCGCTGCAAGCGGCGGCTGAGGGTTGCAGGGGGGATGTCGAGTGCATCGGCGGCGGCGCGGAAACTGCCGTGTTGAGCTATCGCAATCAGGGTGCGCAGGTCGTCTAATTTCATACCATTTTTGCATCGCTGCATAACGCTTTTACCTCTATCGTTCAGCGTTCCCAAGGGCTACTATACTTGGGCAGGCTGCCTGTCTGGCCTGCTCTGTAGCAAAAAAGAGACATGATGCCGGTGACCGTGTTGGGATTAACACATTACCGGATAGGATAGAAACGATGGGAATCCGTTTTTATCCACTGTCTTCGCCCTAGGATGGGGCGGAGACATTTATTTCACCTATTCTTCTGACGTCCGAGTCACTCCGTTTCAGTCGTTCATCCCTTGAACCCCATCGCGTGTATTCTTCTTTATCTTCGTCGTTTTTTCTTTGATGTATCTGCGTATTCAGTCAATGTATTTTGCCAACCCGTGGCAGCGCGTTGTCGATCCCGAAAATCGGGGGGAGGCAATGCGGTATTATCGCTGTATGATGCGTCGTGTACGGCTTTAGCATGCAAGTATTTACTGACCTGTTAGGCTTTTATTATCAAGCTTTGACAGTGTTGATGCCTGATATTGAATGCCCTGATAGCCAGCTTGATATCGCCTCTGTTTTCTTGCGCTTACCTGACCCTTACACGGATACAAAAAAGGCTGCCCAAGGGCAGCCTTTTTGATGCTAGGAGCTGATGATTACAGCACCATGCCGCCCACGATGAAACCAAGGATAACCGAGGTTGAAATCGTGACCACGCCTGGAATGAAGAACGGGTGGTTGAAGACCAAGTTACCGATACGGGTTGAACCGGTGTCATCCATCTCAACGGCTGCAAGCAGTGTTGGGTAAGTTGGTAGTACGAACAGCGCACTCACTGCCGCGAAAGACGCGATAGCCGTTAGCGGTGCCACACCAATCGCCAATGCCGCAGGCATCAATGCTGTGGTGGTTGCACCTTGTGAGTACAGCAGCATAGACGCAAAGAACAGAACCAGTGCCAGCATCCATGGGTAGTCGCTCAATAGCTCGCCAGCCACTTCTTTGATGCCATCAACGTGACCGTTCACGAACGTTGTACCTAGCCAAGCCACACCCAACACACACACACACGCTGTCATACCAGAACGGAATGTTGGTGCCGACGGGATTTTCGCCGCATCAATACCGGTAGTGAACACGATAGCCGCCGCCGCTGCCAGCATGAAGGTCATGATAGCTTCGTTACGGCCAAGCGCAGGATTGGTGATAAGACCGACTGAATCAGAAATAGCCGCGGCGTAGCCCACCACAATGATGATGGCGGTCAAGAAAATGAACGTCGCTTTTTTCGCGGATGCAGGGATTTCACGCTTGGTCGAGCCTTGCAGCTTGATCAGGCCTTTTGCTAGGCGCTCTTGGTAAACCGGATCATCTTTCAGTTCACAGCCTAGGAAGTTCGCCACAAAGGCACCGACCATACAGGCAACAAACGTGGTAGGGATACAGATAGCAAGCAACGTTAAGTAGCCTACTCCGAGCGGTTCAAGAAGGCCTGAGAAGAAGACAACCGCTGCGGAGATAGGCGAAGCTGTGATCGCAATTTGTGACGCTACCACGGCAATAGACAGTGGACGAGAAGGACGGATGCCTTGCTCTTTAGCAACTTCAGCGATAACGGGAAGCGTTGAAAACGCCGTGTGACCCGTACCGGCCATCAAGGTCATTAGGTACGTCACAATCGGGGCGTAAAACGTAATGTGTTTCGGGTTTTTACGCAGGAAGTTTTCGGCCAGTTCTACCAGCCAATCCATACCACCGGCCACTTGCATCGCTGCAATTGCGGTGATCACGGACATGATGATCAAAATAACGTCGATAGGGATGTAGCTCTGGCTTGTCGGCATGCCCAAGATTAGGGAAAGCACGATCACACCGGCACCACCGGCCAAACCAATACCAATACCGCCAATACGCGCACCCAAATAGATAAACGCGAGAACGACTAAAAGTTCAATACCAACCATAAGATTGTCCTGTCTGAAGAGTTAAAAGTGTCAAAAATGTTAAAAGGGGAATCTGTCGCAAAAAAAAGGCGGATCTTCATCCTGAAAATCCGCCGAGCTTTGGGTTACTAATTAGTTGTAACGTTGAGCTTTGTATTCTGGGTGCATCAAGTTCTGCACAGAGAAGATGTCATCTAGCTGCTCTTCAGTCAGTAGACCGCGCTCTAGGACAACTTCACGTACGCTCTTACCGGTTTCAGCACAGATCTTACCAACGATGTCGCCTTCGTGGTGACCGATGAACGGGTTCAAGTAAGTTACGATACCGATAGAGTTGAACACGAAGTATTCACACACTTCTTTGTTCACTGTGATGCCGTCGATACACTTGTCACGCAGGTTCACACACGCGTTTTTCAGTAGGTCGATAGACTCAAACAGTGCCTGACCAATCACTGGCTCCATCACGTTCAACTGAAGCTGACCTGCTTCTGCTGCGAAAGTGATAGTGGTGTCGTTACCGATCACTTTGAAACACACTTGGTTAACCACTTCTGGGATTACTGGATTAACTTTAGCAGGCATGATTGAAGAGCCCGCTTGCATTTCAGGTAGGTTCAATTCGTTGAAGCCAGCGCGTGGGCCTGAAGACAGTAGACGAAGGTCATTACAAATCTTAGACAGTTTCACGGCAGTACGCTTCAGTGCACCGTGTACCATCACGTAAGCACCACAGTCAGACGTTGCTTCAATCAAGTCTTCTGCAGGTACACATGGTAGGCCTGTTACTTCAGCAAGACGCTGAACCGCAAGCTCTTGGTAACCGGTTGCTGCGTTTAGGCCCGTACCGATAGCGGTTGCACCTAGGTTAACTTCCAGTAGTAGCTGTGCGGTGTACTGAAGGTTTTTGATTTCTTCTTTTAGCAAGATAGCGAAGGCACGGAACTCTTGACCAACCGTCATTGGTACCGCGTCTTGAAGCTGGGTACGGCCCATTTTCAGGATGCCACCAAATTCAACGCCTTTTGCGTCAAACGCTTCTTGTAGGTAAGCCAACGCGTCAAGCATTTGCATGATGCTGTTGTATACCGCAACACGGAAACCGGTTGGGTAAGCACAGTTCGTTGACTGTGACTTGTTCACGTGGTCGTTCGGGTTAACGATGTCGTATTCGCCTTTTTCCTTGCCCATAAGCTCAAGTGCAAGGTTAGCGATCACTTCGTTCGCGTTCATGTTAACAGACGTGCCCGCGCCACCCTGATAAACATCAGAAGGGAACTGATCCATGCACTTGCCTGTTTCAAGGATCACATCACACGCTTTGATGATGTATTCGCCCACTTCTGAAGGGATAGCGCCTAGCTCTTTGTTCGCCATTGCTGCAGCTTTCTTTGTGAAAACCATGCCGCGAACAAATTCTGGCACGTCAGAAATTGTCGTTTGAGAGATGTTGAAGTTTTCAACGGCACGTAGCGTGTGCACACCCCAGTAAGCGTCAGCAGGAACGTGACGTTCACCAAGAAGATCTTCTTCGATACGGGTTGCAACGTTGTTTAGCATTGCTTCATTTTGTTCTAAATCAATCATCTGAGACATGAGGAGAGCCTTAGGGGAATCTGCTAATTAAATTCAAATATTGAGCCAATTCTTACACTTTAGAATCCATTCCGCAGAGATTTTGGCTAGATGATCGTACCTGACATCTATAATCTGAAGCCGATAATACTCCCCTTTAGGGGTAAAAACATAACCCAGATCACTTTTTGAATCTGACTGAAAACATTTGCATTGTAATGCGATATGGCTCACAAAAACTGTTAACAGTAGCACGTGATTATATGATGAAAAATGACCAAATATAACAAAATGTGAAATTTCTGTTTATAAGGGTAGAAAGAGAATCGTCGCAATGCGTATTGCGCATTGTCAGAGAAAGATTGAAATCATCAGCGGGATCCCCATATAGAAGACAGGTAAGCCTGCCCCACGCGGTATGCGGGATGAAACAGGAGTGTGCGCGATAGCCATTGCTGGCAGAAAGCAACGTTTATACCCAAGCTGCTTCACAAATTGAGGGAGAAAACGTGTTGCTTGTGCGTGTAATCCGGACAATACAGAGGACGTCAATACACCGTGGTGTGCGCGACGGCAAAAGTGACCGATCATCGTCTATATATTAAAACGATGAGGCCGCTTGGGTATAACTGCTAACCAGCTAGAGGTAAATCGTGTTTCCGATACTTTTGTTACTTTTTATTGCCGTGCCGATTATCGAGATCGCCCTGTTTATTCAGGTAGGGGGATTTTTAGGGCTATGGCCGACTGTCGGGCTGGTCTTGCTCACCGCCTTTGTGGGTGCCAGTTTGGTGCGTAGCCAAGGGATTGCCACGTTACTGTCTGTGCAGAGCCGTTTGCAGCAGGGGGAATTACCGGCCCAGCAGATCGTCGAAGGCCTGATGCTGGCGGTGTCGGGGGTGTTGCTGTTAACACCGGGCTTCATGACCGATGTGATGGGATTGACTGTCTTGTTACCTGCGCCGCGTGCATGGCTGGCGAAACAGCTAATGAGCCGCGTCAATGTGCAGGGCATGAACACCGGTGCCGGTTTTGGTGGGGGCTTTAGCAGCCACGACCCGTTCCAGTCACAGCAAGGTGATCCGTTCGAGCGCAACCCGTTCCAGCAAGACAGCCAGCAAGGCGATGTGTTTGATGGTGAGTTTGAACGTAAAGACGGGCATAAACCACGTAAAGATGATGATTCCCCGCGTTTGCCTTAAGGCTTGCGACCATACGGTTGACGCCGTTTATGACAATAAAAAAGACAGCCTAGGCTGTCTTTTTTGTTCATGCTGTTCACATGTTTTTTCGCAGTTTGAGTGCATAAAAGTAGGCAGCTAAGCCACTTATTATGTTGGCGAGGGCGATGCCAATGAACAGCCCTTCCGTGCCCCACCAATGACTCCCCAACCACGCTGCCGGCAGCAATAAGCCGAACAGGCGGATCACATTCCAGATCAGTGCATCAAGCGGACGGTGCAGGGCGTTCAGGGCGCTGATCAGCAACATACACACCGCTTGGAGGCCGTAACTGGCCGGCACCACCACCAAATAATGCCAGAGCTGCGATTGTACCGCGTGATCCTGACTGAACAGGGACGACAGCGGCCAGCTCAGCGGCACCATCATGATAAAAATCAGCAGTTGAAACAAAATGGCAAAGCGCATCGCGGTAAACAGCGCGCCAAACGCCCGTTCGGGTTTATCCGCCCCGAGGTTTTGCGCCATGAACGGCATCAGCGCAGAGCCTAAGGCTATCATCACTGTGACCAATATCGACTCGATCCGCATGGCCGCGCCGTAGGCCGCCACCGACGCCGTGCTTTGTGCGGCCAGCAAACTCATCAGTAGGGTACCGGATAGCGGGTTTAAGGCGTTAGACAGCCCTGCTGGGGTGCCGATGTGTAAGATTTGCTGCCAATCGTGCCATAACGTGCGGGGTTGGGGGCGTGCCAGCAGTTTTTCACGGCGAATAAGAATGTACAGCGAGCCTATCAAGGCAAAGGCCCAGCTGATCCCACTGGCAATCGCAGCGCCTTTTACGCCCAATGCAGGCACAGGGCCGGCACCGAAGATCAGTAAAGGATCCAGTACACCATTTATCGCCCCGGCAAGGATCATGATCTTGGCCGGGGTTTTGGCATCGCCCGTGGCACGAATAGCACTGTTACCTGCCATCGGGATCACCAGTAACGGGATGGCGAGATACCAGATCGACATGTAATCGTAAATGGTCGGCAGCAGGCTGGCTTTTGCCCCCATCAATGAAAACAACGGTTCAATGGTGTAAAAGCCGATAGTGGCGGCCACCATGACCATGACGACAGCCAATAATAAGCCGTGGGTCGTCAGCCGGGCAGCGCTGTGCGTGTCACCCGCCCCCAGTAAGCGGGCAATGCTGGTGGAGATCCCGACACTGATCCCCATGGTGATGCAGTTCAGGGCAAACGTAATGGGAAAGGTAAAGCTGACCGCGGCTAAGGCATCGGTGCCCAGCAGTGAAATAAAGAAGGTATCGACCAGATTGAACATCAAGATGGCCACCATGCCGAAAATCATCGGAATGGCCAGGCGTTGAAGCGCAGCTGGGATCGGATCAGACAATAGCCCGTGTTTATCGGGCGTGTTTGCTACAGCCATAATGATCTCGGGGTTGGAATGCTTGCCTACCCTAATGCAAAGAGTGTGATCGAGCAAAAATTCTGGCAGATATTTTAGAAAAAATTGCCCCCCAGCACTTGGGTTCTCAAAATTCGACCCAACATGTCTAGGTAACAGAAAAAGTAAGTCGCCAAAGGGCGCTTACCTTATTAATCGAATAGTTATTACCTAAATCAGGAGAGACGACCGATGAACATTCGTCCATTACATGACCGAGTTATCGTTGAACGCCAAGAAGTTGAATCTAAATCTGCTGGCGGCATCGTCCTAACTGGTTCAGCGGCAGAAAAATCGACGCGCGGTACCGTACTGGCAGTCGGCAAAGGCCGTATTCTTGAGAACGGCACAGTACAACCATTGGACGTTAAAGTGGGCGATACCGTGATCTTTGCTGAAGGCTACGGCACGAAGACTGAAAAAATTGATGGTAAAGACGTCCTGATCATGTCTGAAAATGACATCATGGCAATCGTTGAATAATCCGATCACCTCAAATTTAGAATTAAGAAAGGAAGACTGACATGGCTGCTAAAGACGTAAAGTTTGGTAACGATGCACGCATTAAGATGCTAGAAGGTGTAAACATTCTGGCTGACGCGGTAAAAGTAACATTGGGTCCTAAAGGCCGTAACGTTGTACTGGATAAATCATTCGGTGCACCTGTTATCACCAAAGATGGTGTGTCTGTTGCGCGTGAAATTGAACTGGAAGACAAATTCCAGAACATGGGCGCACAAATGGTGAAAGAAGTGGCTTCTCAGGCGAACGACGCCGCGGGTGACGGTACAACAACCGCAACCGTACTGGCACAAGCGATCATCGCTGAAGGCCTAAAAGCCGTTGCTGCGGGCATGAACCCAATGGATCTTAAGCGCGGTATCGACAAAGCGGTTGTTGCTGCGGTTGAAGAGCTAAAAAATCTGTCTGTACCGTGTGCTGACACCAAAGCGATTGCGCAAGTAGGTACGATTTCTGCTAACTCTGATGCAACCGTGGGTAACCTGATTGCAGAAGCAATGGAAAAAGTCGGCCGTGATGGCGTTATCACGGTAGAAGAAGGTCAAGCTCTGCAAGACGAGCTAGACGTGGTTGAAGGTATGCAGTTTGACCGCGGCTACCTATCCCCTTACTTCATCAACAATCAAGAAGCGGGCAGCGTTGATCTAGACAGCCCATTCATTCTGCTTGTTGACAAAAAAGTATCGAACATTCGTGAGCTACTGCCAGCCCTTGAAGGCGTAGCAAAAGCCTCTCGTCCACTGCTTATCATTGCAGAAGACGTAGAAGGCGAAGCCCTAGCAACGCTAGTGGTGAACAACATGCGTGGCATCGTGAAAGTGGCTGCTGTTAAAGCACCTGGTTTCGGTGACCGTCGTAAGGCGATGCTACAAGATATCGCAGTACTGACTTCTGGTACGGTGATTTCTGAAGAAATCGGTCTAGAGCTAGAAAAAGTGCAGCTAGAAGACCTAGGTCAAGCGAAGCGCATCACTATCACCAAAGAAACCACGACTATCATTGATGGTTCTGGTGAAGAGTCGATGATTTCAGGCCGTGTTGCTCAGATCCGTCAGCAAATTGAAGATGCGACGTCTGATTACGACAAAGAGAAACTACAAGAGCGCGTAGCGAAGCTGGCTGGCGGTGTTGCAGTGATCAAAGTTGGCGCCGCGACTGAAGTTGAAATGAAAGAGAAGAAAGACCGCGTTGAAGATGCCCTACATGCAACACGTGCAGCGGTAGAAGAAGGCGTGGTTGCCGGTGGTGGTGTAGCCCTTATCCGTGCAGCAGCGAAAGTGGCGGGCCTAACTGGCGATAACGAAGAGCAGAACGTGGGTATCCGCGTTGCACTTCGCGCGATGGAATCGCCAATTCGTCAAATCACCAAGAACGCAGGCGACGAAGAGTCGGTTGTGGCGAACAACGTACGTGCAGGCGAAGGTAACTATGGTTACAACGCGGCAACGGGCGAGTACGGTGATATGATCGAAATGGGTATCCTAGACCCAACGAAAGTAACGCGTTCAGCACTGCAGTTCGCAGCCTCTGTGGCTGGCCTAATGATCACCACTGAAGCGATGATCACTGACCGCCCAATGAAAGATGCACCAGCAATGCCTGACATGGGCGGTATGGGTGGCATGGGTGGTATGGGCGGCATGATGTAATGCTCCTGTCTCTTTGAGATAGACCCCTTTTGTTAAAAGCGGAGACCTCGGTCTCCGTTTTTTTATGCCTGTTATTTCCTCGAATACTTGTTATTCCTCTTCCTCAACAGACCTGTCCTCAAAGACGCGTCTTCTTATTTTGCTTCTTATTTTCCTGTGTGTGACAGCGCTGGGTCATTGGTCATAGTTCACGGGATAAAACCCTCAAAAAGCTGCACGCAATTTTATACCATATAAAACAATGGCTTACGCAGCATGGTTTGGTGGCTTGTCGACAGTACTTAGAATGAGCATTAAAAAGGTATGATTTTAAGTAAAAGGTGTACGCCTCTTGCGGCGATCTGCTTAGCATTATTCATACGGCACGATGATATTCATTTTGCATGAGACTAAAAGGATTGCCATAGGCTTTATGCGGCATTCAAGGTTCGTGCGATAAAACGCTCGAAAAGCTGTACGTGATTTTAATTCTTATAAAACAATGGTTTAGATCGGGTGTTTTTGTTGGCCTACAGGTGTTGTTTTGCGGTCAGCTTTTAGCTGTTAATCGCGATAAAAGCTGATCTTTCTGTGATAGCAGGATGATAAGCACACACTATATAGGGTGCCATGTAACCCTAGCAAAATGCTCAGAAAGCTGTACGTATTTTTATTTCTTTAAAAACAATTACTTAGTGGCTATTTGTTGTGGTTGAAATGATACGCCAAAAGCGTACAGGTAAAAGGTGTTAATGCTTTATTTTGTTGTACCTTGTGTAAGAGGAAGAATAAAAGGAGAGATAAGAGGAAGCGATGCTCGCCCCCATCATGCACTGAAGAGAAATAAGTACATGCATGAGGGCGAAGGGAAGCCGATGCTGGAGGCTTGCGCTGAGGCGTTATTGCTCGGTGTTAGCCGATGACACGGCGTTTTTTTTCTGATGACGCTGACGGCGATCAGACAAGTGCGCATGCACCCCGTGACGTAAAAAGCGCACACTGTTTTCCAGTTTATCGACCCCGAACAAAATCAGGACGATCAAGCCCGTGACCAGCATCGCGCTTTGTCCGTATCCCAAGCCGATGGTGATCCCCAGCGCGGCGAGCATCCACACTACGGCAGCAGAGGTCACGCCGTGGATTTGCCCGTCACGGGTCATCATCACCCCTGCACCAAGGAAGCCAATACCGGTGATCACCTGTGCCATCACGCGAGAAATATCCGCATTGTTGGCCGACAGGGTTTCGCCCAGCGTGATGAAGAAATAGGTGCCGAGAATGATCAGCGTTGAAGTACGGATCCCCACGGGTTTACCGCGCAGTTGGCGTTCTAAACCAATGACGGCACCACAGACGGCACATTGTAAAATGGCCGGCCAAGTGAAAGGGGGGATGTCAGGCAGTATCACGTTGTTGTCCTTGATGTTATCGGTGTGGCGAAACGGAAAAAGCAGCCCGAGGGCTGCTTTTTAATGTGTCTTTCTACTGTGTATCAGTGCGACGCGTGGCTTGCGAAGGCTTATTGCTGATCGTTACGTCGACGGTGAGCAGGTTTGCCTGCATTTTTCTCGATGTACTCAACAATCATACCCGCAATGTCTTTGCCGGTTGCGCCTTCGATGCCTTCAAGACCCGGTGACGAGTTCACTTCCATCACCAATGGACCACGGTTAGAACGCAACAAGTCCACACCCGCTACGCTAAGGCCCATGGCCTTCGCTGCAGCAATCGCAGTTTTACGCTCTTCTGGCGTAATGCGGATCAGCGATGCGCTACCACCACGGTGCAGGTTAGAGCGGAATTCGCCTTCTGCGCCCTGGCGTTTCATTGCGGCAATCACTTTGTCGCCGATCACGAAGCAACGGATATCAGCACCGCCGGCTTCTTCAATGAATTCTTGGATCATGATGTTGGCCTTCAGGCCCATGAACGCTTCAATCACACTCTCTGCGGCTTTCTGGGTTTCAGCCAGTACAACGCCGATCCCTTGTGTGCCTTCCAGCAGTTTGATCACCAGTGGTGCACCGCCGACCATTTTGATCAGATCAGGCACATCATCCGGCTTGCTCGCAAAACCGGTAACCGGCATGCCAACGCCTTTGCGGCTTAGTAGCTGCAATGAACGTAGCTTGTCACGTGAACGCGTGATGGCAATCGACTGGTTGACCGAAAACACATCCATCATTTCAAACTGACGTAATACCGAACAGCCATAAAACGTAATATCAGCACCGATACGCGGAATAATGGCATCAAAATCCACTAAATCCTGACCTTCGAAATGAATCGATGGTTTGACGGAGTTGATATTCATGTAGCAACGCAGTGCGTTAATGATCACAGCCTCGTGGCCACGTTCTTCAATCGCTTCACGTAGACGACGGGTTGAGTATAGGTTTTCGTTCTGGGAGAGAATGCCAATTTTCATTGCGTTACTCTTTATAAGGATGTTTCAGTGAGACTGCATGCCGTGAAGTTTGGCTGCCTTCACTTATATAAGCAGAGTGGAGCGCGACTATGCGCTTCATTGGTCTAAAAAGCGAGTATTTGAAGCATGATCTTTTTTTATTGCTCTGATAAGAATATTTCATGCGTGGTAGGTAAACACGGAGTGCGTTTGAGTGGCCATGGGCCAAATGCTTGGCGTGAGCTTGCTTGTTAAAAAGCGTGAAAAGCTGTACGTTTATTTATGTGTTTAAAATCAATGCTTTATAAGGAAATTTCGTAAGGCTAACTGCGGTGCTAGAAGTGTTCGGCTTTTTGCTGTTTTTCGTGTGTAAAGCTGATCTTTTTTCTGTTGATGCGATCGATTGATAACAGATAAGTACAAGGTAAGAAAGGAAAAGATACTGATGAGCGAATAAGGGAAAAAGCTCAAAAAGCTGTACGAAAATAAATCCTTTAAAAACAGTTACTTATGTTTGTTGTTGTTGCGGTTGGATTAAAGGTGTATTTCGAGCAGGAAAACGGTGAACTTTTGTTTTAAAGCTGTACCTTTTACTAAGTGCCCGACCTGAATGATGCCTGAGAAGGCGTGTGAATAACACGCCTGACTGGCCGAAAGGGGGGGGCTTACTCGAGGTGTAGATCTAAGGGGGTTTTACTGCTGCGGCCGCCGATTTCTCGGGTTAAGCGAGGCACCAGATAACCAGAGACATTGTCCATTAAGCCCGCCATTAATTGGCGAGCTGTGGTGTCATCGACCATGAAATGGGCCGCGCCTTGTACGCGGTCGAGCACGTGCAGGTAATACGGCAAAATGCCCGCTTTGAATAAGCTTTCACTGAGTGCAATCAACGCGGGAACGTTGTCATTCACGCCTTTTAGCAACACGCCTTGGTTGAGCAGGGTGACATTGGCCTGTTTCAGGCGCAGCATGGCACTGCGTAGGGTGTCATCAATCTCATTGGCATGGTTGATATGGGTCACCAAGACTGTGCTCAGGCGGCTCTCTTGCAGCAACTGACACAAGGTATCCGTAATGCGGTTAGGCATCACCACGGGCAGGCGTGAGTGAATACGTAAGCGCGTAACGTGCGGAATGGCGGCAATGCCTTCCAGTAACCATGCCAGCTCGCTGTCTTTGGCCATGAGTGGATCCCCCCCAGACAGGATCACTTCATTGACCTGTGGCTGGCTGGCGATGTAATCGAGCGCCAACTGCCAGTTGCGTTTGCCGCCTTGGTTGTCCTGATAGGGGAAATGGCGGCGGAAACAATAGCGGCAATTCACCGCACAGCCGCCTTTGACGATCATTAACACGCGGTTACGGTATTTATGCAGCAGCCCCGGGATCGCATTGTCTTGTTCGTCGAGTGGGTCCTGTGAATAGCCGTCATGCACCTCAAACTCTTCCGCCAACGGCAGCACTTGTCGCAGTAACGGATCGTGAGGGTTGCCAAGTTCCATTCTTTCGACAAAGCTCTTAGGCACACGCAGCGCAAATAATTTGCGAGCCGCCAACCCTTGTTCCCACGGGGCAGGGTCAATTTGCAGGGTTTTCAGGAGCAGGAGCGGATCAGATATCGCATTCGCAAGCTCATTAAGCCAGTTTTGCTCAACAGTTGGTGCGTTTCGGGTTATGATGTGCGGCATTAAATACAACTCGAAGATGTTAAGAGGATAAGAATGGCGTCTTTCAGCACCAATGAATTCCGCGGCGGAATGAAAATTATGCTAGATAATGAACCGTGTGTCATTCTAGAAAATGAATTTGTAAAACCAGGCAAAGGCCAGGCATTCAACCGCGTTCGCATCCGTAAGCTGCTTTCTGGCAAGGTTCTTGAGAAGACTTTCAAATCGGGCGAGTCCGTTGAAGCTGCTGACGTAATTGATACTGAGCTGGATTACTTGTACAGCGACGGTGAATTCTTCCACTTCATGAACAACGAAACCTTCGAGCAAATCGCCGCTGACGTTAAAGCAGCCGGTGATAACGCGAAGTGGTTGGTTGAGAACAACACGTGCACATTGACACTGTGGAACGGCAACCCGATTGCTATCACACCACAGAATTTCGTTGAGCTAGAAGTGATTGAAACCGATCCAGGCTTGAAAGGTGATACACAAGGCACAGGTGGTAAGCCTGCGACACTGTCTACCGGTGCGGTAGTGCGTGTTCCTTTGTTCATCTCAATCGGCGAAGTGATCAAAGTTGATACACGTTCTGCTGAATATGTTGGCCGCGTTAAGTAAGTTAACGTTGCTGATAAAAAAAGGTCGCTAAGGCGGCCTTTTTTATTGCCTGCTTTTTATTTTTCATCGGTTTTGACTGCTTCAGTCTTTCGTCTTCTGTTCTTCTCTCGCGCTTACATGGCCGTTTCAAGCGGTTTATCGAGTGAGGCGACACTTTCCCTGTCTCTTGGGCAAACGCTCTGAAAATCCCGCTGAGGATCTTTTATCCTACCTGTTGGTTGTTGTGATTAACAAAGGTGAGAATATGGATATGAAGCCTGAAGTACAAACGACGCTGAAACGGCGTGTGTCGCTGCCTTTGGTTGGCGGGATCTTGGGATTGGCTGCTATCGGGGGATTGATCAATCAGTCTATTTTAATGACCGATGCGGGTTACACCTATGTGCATCAGAATAATGTGACTGGTGATTTGGATGTGTTTAATCAGCCGGGGATCCATTTTCGGATGCCGTTTTTATCAAAAATCACCCAGTATGATCAGGTGATCACCGTTTCTTACGGCAATACCACGGGAGAAGATTTCTACCAGCGTCTGCCTGCGATTCAGGTGCGTTTTGCCGATACGTATATCGGTGAGATCCCGGTGACCTTCCGATTCAAACTGTCGCTTAACCCTGAATCTGTCATTAAGATGCATCGGGAGTTTCGTAACAATAACAATTTGATTGATGCGTTGTTGGTGAAAAATGCCCGCAACGTGACGGTGATTACCGCTACCCAATACACCGGGGAGGAATTTTTCCAAGGCGGCCTGAACCAGTTTAAATCCAAGTTGGGCGATCAGCTGCGTGATGGGATCTACATGACGGAACGCCGTCAGGTGGAAGTGGAGCAAATCGATTTAGCGCCGGTGGGGGTGAATCAATCCAATTCTAACCAGCTACAGCGCACCCAGCAGCTCGTGTGGAAGACGGTGCCGGTGTTGGATGCCAACAGCAAGCCAATCCGTCAGGATAACCCGCTGAGCCAGTATGGCATTGCGGTGACGCAGGTCACGATTGGGGATCCGCAACCGGAAGAGCAGTTGGATAAACTACTGACCGATAAAAAGCGGTTAGTGGCGGATCGCATTCGCGCGATTCAGGAGCAAGAAACCTCCAAGGCACAGGCCGAAACCGAGCAGTTACGTAAGGAAATTCAGCGTACCCGTGAAGTGCAAGATGCCCAGCGTAATAAAGAGCTGGCGATTATCTCTCAGCAGAAAGAAGTCGAGATCGCCCGTCAGATCGCTGAGCGTGAAATCGTGGAAGTCGAGAAGACAAAGCGTCTGGCAGAAGTTGATAAAGAAAAAGAATTGGCGATAGCCCAAGCGAACTTGGCGATTCAGAAAGCTAATTCGTTATCGACGGAATATGAGGCGAAAGCCATTCTTGCTAAAGGGCGGGCAGAAGCCGAGATCCTCAAGGCGAAATACGATGCTTATGGGTCTAACCGCGATGTGTATCTGGCCGAGCTGAACCGTGATGTGTCGACGGCGTTATACAGCAACCTGAAAAACTACCAGATTGAAATGCCGAGGAACTACTTTGGTGGCAGTGAGGGGGGCAAGCTCACCACGAACCTCGATGTGATCACCGGGTTTGGTGCATTGGGCATTGTGGAAAAAAGTGAGAAGCTGGCTGCGAGTGAGTAAGTTCTCTGACGTGAATCTTGCCGTCTTTCTTGCAGAGATATAAGCATTAAAAACAGGCATAAAAAAAGCACCGCTCAGCGGTGCTTTTTCATTGGGGGAACAGGCGATTAGATCATGAAGACAAAGATCACAGCCAGTGCAGACACAAGGAAGGCCGCCGCGTAACACGCGATTTTGCCCACTGTACCGGTGTGGAACTTCAGATCATGCATACCGTGGTGTAGACGGTGCATCGCATGCCACATTGGCAATGCCAATGTCGCGATAGTGAACAACGCACCGATCAGGCTGGTGACAAAACCAGACACGCGCTCATAGCTCATCGCATCAGCATCAAGCATGCCCAATGGCACCATGATACCCATGACTAGAACGGTCACAGGGGTTAGCATGGCAAACCATGTACCGCCTGCACCAAATAGGCCCCACCATACTGGTTCGTCGGAACGCTTAGGATTTAGATTGACCACAGTGCTCTCCTTAAACAAGTACGAGTACGAACAGTGAAATAGCGGCGACCGCTGCCCACTGAGCAAGAACGATGATTTTCTTATCTACCGCTTTGCCTTTCAGTTTGATCGGCATTACTTGCGGCATCATGCTGAAGAATGTCTGTGCGTGGAACAGGCTACCGGCCAACGCAAGAATATTCAGAATGATCACGACAGGGTTGGCCATAAATTCTAGCCAGCCCGCCCATGCTTCAGGGCCTTTCACTAAGCTGCCTAGACCGAAGGTCAAACAGATAGTGAAGAAAATCAATGGCAGTACAGTTGCTTCACGCACCATGTAGAAGCGGTAAAAAGGGTGATCTTTCCACCATGTGCGAGTCATTTCGCGAACGTAAGGTTTACGGTTGCTCATCCTTATGCCTCCTGAGGTTTCAGCATGGCAATAACGAAATCTTTAGACGATTCCACTTTGCCTTGGTTAACCGCTGCTGCAGGATCTACGCTCTTCGGACAAACTTCAGAACAGTAACCTACAAATGTACAGCCCCATGCACCGTTTTCACCGTTGATCAGCTTCATACGCTCATCAGCGCCGTTGTCACGGCTGTCTAGGTTGTAGCGGTGTGCCAGTGTCAGTGCAGCCGGACCGATGAACTCAGGGTTCAGGCCGAACTGTGGACACGCGGCGTAACACAGACCACAGTTGATACAACCAGCGAACTGCTTGTATTTGGCCATCTGTGCTGGCGTTTGGTTGTTTGGACCGTCTTCAGGCTTACGATCGTTACCGATGATGTACGGCTTGATCGCTTCTAGGCGCTCGATGAACGGTGTCATGTCGACGATCAAGTCTTTCTCGATAGCAAAGTTAGACAGTGCTTCGATTTTCAGACCGTTCGGGTATTCACGTAGGAAGGTCTTACACGCCAATTTAGGCACGTTATTGACCATCATGCCGCACGAACCACAAATCGCCATACGGCAAGACCAGCGGTACGCCAAATCTTTATCTAGGTTATCTTTGATGTAACCCAAAGCATCAAGCACAGACATGGTGTCGTTGAACGGCACTTCAAACAGCTCAAAGTACGGTTCTGCGTCTTTGGCTGGGTCATAACGCATGATCTCTACTTTTTGAATGCGATTGTCCGCCATTATGCCTGCTCCTCTTGTTGCTTTTGTTCAGCAGCTTCTTTCGCAGCCGCTTCTTCAGCTGCCGCACCGTATAGACGGGCTTTAGGCTGAGATTTCGTGATGGTCACATCGCTGTATTCGATGCGTGGTGCGTTATCACCGTCGTAGAAGGCTAACGTGTGCTTCAGGAAGTTCACGTCATCACGCTCTGTGCAGCCATCGTCCAAACGCTGGTGTGCACCACGTGACTCGCGGCGATTGATGGCTGAGTGCGCCATGGCTTCTGCGACTTCTAGGCCGTAACCGATTTCGATGGCGTAAAGTAGGTCAGTGTTGAACACTTTACCTTTGTCTTTGATGCTGATGTTTTTGAAACGCTTACGCAGTTCAGCCAGCTTCTCAACCGTTGCTTCCATCAAATCTTGTTGACGGTAGATACCACAACCGGCTTCCATGGAGTGGCCCATTTCAGTACGGATATCAGACCAGTTTTCATCGCCTTCTTGTGCCAATAGAGCATCAATGCGCGCTTGAACGGCTTGGATTTGTGTGGCGATAGCCTCGTCATTCCAGCCTTGGAATGCTTCAGCACGTTTCGCCGCGCCTTCACCGGCCAAACGACCGAAGACCACAAGCTCAGCCAAGGAGTTTGAACCCAGACGGTTTGCACCGTGCAGGCCAACAGACGAACATTCACCCACAGCGAACAGACCCTTGATGCGGGTTTCGTTGCGGTTGTCTGTTTCGATACCGCCCATGGTGTAGTGCACGGTTGGACGAATTGGAATTGGCTCTTCTGCCGGATCCACGTTCACGTACGCTTTTGCTAGCTCACAGATGAACGGTAGACGCTCGTGCAGGTATTCTTTACCTAGGTGGCGCAAGTCAAGGTGAACCACATCGCCCAATGGGTGCTTGATGGTGTTGCCTTTTTGCTGCTCGTGCCAGAAGGCTTGAGAAACTTTGTCACGTGGACCCAGTTCCATGTATTTGTTCTTTGGCTGGCCGATTGGTGTTTCTGGGCCCATGCCGTAGTCTTGCAGGTAACGGTAACCATTTTTGTTCAGCATGATACCGCCCTCACCACGACAACCTTCGGTCATCAGGATACCGGTGCCAGGTAGGCCCGTTGGGTGGTACTGAACAAATTCCATGTCACGCAGTGGTACGCCGTGGCGGAACGCCATTGCCATACCGTCGCCGGTTACGATACCGCCGTTGGTGTTACAGTTGTACACACGGCCTGCACCGCCCGTTGCTAGCACAACAGACTTGGCTTTAATACAAACCAACTCACCTTCAGACATGTGGATAGCCACAAGACCTTGTACTTCGCCGTTGTCTACGATCAGGTCTACCACGAAGTATTCGTCGAAGCGCTTGATTTGATCGTATTTGATCGAGGTTTGGAACAGGGTGTGTAGCATGTGGAAGCCGGTTTTGTCGGCAGCGAACCACGTACGCTCCACTTTCATCCCGCCGAAACGACGCACGTTCACGTCACCGTTTTCTTTACGGCTCCATGGACAGCCCCACTGTTCTAGTTGGGTCATTTCACGCGTGGCGTTTTCTACGAAATACTCGACAACGTCCTGCTCACATAGCCAGTCACCACCGCCAACGGTATCGTTGAAGTGGTTATCTAAGCTATCTTCATCCTTGATGACAGCGGCGGAACCACCCTCTGCTGCCACAGTGTGTGAACGCATTGGGTATACTTTAGAAATCAGTGCGATTTCCAAGTCTGGGTTTGCTTCTGCAGCCGCAATAGCAGTACGCAGGCCGGCACCGCCAGCGCCGATTACAGCGATATCTGTGGTAATAGTCTTCACAGCTATCCTCCGAAGGTAAGACGATAAAATTTAAAAAAGCACGCCGCAGCGTACTTATCCTTGAAATCCTGAGGGGTATTTTATGCAACTGGCCCGTGAGAAAATATGATTTAGACGCGGCTTTTTTAATGAAATAGCCCGAAAGTGTAAGGTTATTACAAGAAGTGTGATTATTATCACAAGTTGGTGTGTTTTCTGTGTGTTAACCGATCGAAATAAAATGTTTTATTTGTTTCTGGCTCATTAACGGCGTGTTTCTGGTTTTGTTTCTAACTGCTTAATAAAAAAAAGATTATTGATCGTGAAGTCCATGTAAATGTGATTTTTTGTGGTGGTTGTTTGAGTGTTGTAATTGTCGCGTTAATTTTGCGTGCGTTTTTGGCGGTTGCTTTGCGCGTTTTTTGCAGGATAAATGATCATTTATTTTCATAATTATTCATACCAATAAGGGCGAGCCGAGAGGCCTGTGGTGAGAGGGGGAAGATCCTGGCTGAGAGGCTGTGAGCTGGGGGGAAGTTTGCTAGAATGGCAGCAGATATTGCACATAACATGAAAGATAAATCGCGTGATGACAACTCAGTGGCAACCAACAGCAAACATGGCTCAGCTTAAGCAGCGGGCAGCAACCCTTGGCGCAATTCGACGCTTCTTTGCTGAACGTGAGGTAATGGAAGTGGACACGCCGGCGATGAGTCAGGCGACGGTCACCGATATTCACCTGCATACCTTCCAAACCCAGTTTGTCGGCCCCGGTTTTGTCCATGGCCAGACCCTGTATTTGATGACCAGTCCCGAATTTCACATGAAGCGCCTGTTAGCGGCGGGCAGCGGGCCTATTTACCAGATCTGTAAATCCTTCCGTAACGAGGAATCGGGACGTTATCACAACCCAGAATTCACCATGCTGGAATGGTACCGCCCAGGGTTTGATCATCATGCCTTGATGGATGAGATGGATGCCTTATTACAGCTGGTATTGGGGACGGGTGCTGCAGAGCGTATGACGTATCAACAGGCGTTCCTGAGCGTACTTGGCGTGTGCCCATTAGAAGGGTCGATGGATGCGTTGAAGCGAGTGGCTGGTACGTTAGGGCTGTCAGATATCGCGGATCCGGAAGAAGACCGCGATACGTTATTACAGTTGTTGTTTAGCATCGGTGTTGAGGCGAAGATCGGTCAACAGGTACCGGCTTTTGTATATGATTTCCCTGCCTCTCAGGCGGCATTGGCACGCATTAACCCACAAGACAGCCGCGTGGCAGAACGTTTTGAGGTGTATTTCAAAGGGATTGAACTGGCTAACGGCTTTAACGAGTTGTCTGACGGCGATGAACAATTACGCCGTTTTGAAGCGGATAACCGTAAGCGTGAGAGCATGGGGTTAGCCCCACAACCGATTGATTACCACTTGGTTGAGGCGTTACGTGCTGGTTTCCCAGAGTGTGCAGGCGTGGCGTTGGGGATTGATCGTTTGATCATGCTGGCGCAAGAATGGGATCATATTGATCAAGTGACGGCCTTTCCGATCGAGATTGCATAACGGGATCGCCATGACGATCTTGATGTTAAAAAAGCGCGGCCAGAGGCCGCGCTTTTTTTATACCGATGAGAGGCGTGCCAATCATGCGTCTCTCACCGGTTGGCCCAATACAGGGACTGAACAGCGGCCATGCTGGGGGAACAGCGAGTTTTCATCCATTGCAGACAATCAACAGGTTAGGATTCCAAGGTCGTTTATCGCAACAGGTCAAAGGATAATCAAAGTAATAGGTTAATGCAAATGATTATCAAATGTAATTTATTCTCATCTGTTTCAGTGCCACTCTTTTCTCTTTTATTTTCGTCCCTTTTTACTCTTCTTCCCCTTTGTTATACCGACGGGATCCCGCGGGACGATCGTGGCTGGATCTATTCCAGCACGACACGTGCATTGAGCGGCTGTAGTGGACGTGCATTGTTGCCCATCACCTTATGCAGCGTATCCGTTTGGGCTTTTGTGGCGGCTTGGGTTTCTTGCATCACGTACCAGCGTACCCCTTCGCTACACGGCGGTGTCGTTAATGAGCCGTTGAAGCGGTAGTAATCCCGCTCACGCGGCAAGAGGTCAGCCGGATTAAACGGCGTGGCCAGTGCGGCGGTCTGATCCGTTTGTGGGATGGTCGCCAGCAGAGCGGTAAACGCTTCGTTGCCGCGCGGTCCGGTGTCAAACATGGCCCCAATCACCGCCAGTTGTCCTTGGCTGTTAGCGTGCACGAAATGCACTTCCAGTGGGTACTGCTTACCGTCAATGTAGTTTTCTGACGGGGTATGGAAGTGGAATTGTTTGAGGGCAAAAGTCTCGTTATCCACCGTGAGGGTATTGTTACCGCTGACGTTGGCCTGAATGGTATGGCCGTTGTTGACTACGCCCGTCACCGTGCCTTGGTAATCCAACGTTAATGGTGCGATATCGGCGTCGATGGGGTTGCGAATATCAATCGGCGTCTGGTTGACCCCTTGGCCACAGGTCGTGTAGGTCTCACCCCAGTGCTCAGCCCCGTGTTTGCCTTCATAGCTCCACTCGGCCGCCTGTGCTGCGCTTACGCTACAAGCCAGCAGAGCCAGCGCGAATGCCTGTCGTGTTTTATTCGCCATCGTTGTTCTCCTCTCGATTATGGGTGGTTGCTCGTGGATGGGATCGGATTGGTGGGATGGATACGCTGGGTATAGCGCCAATGAGAACAAGAGGATATCGCGTTTAGGGGGCGGGAGTGGGACACAGGAGAGCAGATCGAACGGTGACTCGCACTGTTGTGAGGGGTGTAAAAGGCGATGCATGATTTTTTGTGAGAGAGATAAAAAAAACAACCACCGAAGTGGCTGTTAGTCAGTGCAAAGTCGACATGCGTTAGATGGTAAAGCGGGAGACATCTTCACGCATACTGTTGGCGGCGTGGTACATATCACGGGCGCTTTGAGTCGCTTCGTCCGTTTGCAGCGCCAGATGATCCGACACGTCTTTGATCGCCTGCGTGTTACGGCTGATGTCTTCACTCACCGCACGCTGCTCTTCGGCGGCGCTGGCGATTTGTGTCGCCATGTCAGAAATGTCAGTGATTGCGGTGGTGATATGGAGCAGGCGCTCACTCGCCGCTTCCGCAAAGCCCACGCTTTGATCGGCCAAACCGGTGCTGGCTTGCATGCTATCCACCGCCTGACGGGTATTTTGCTGCAACGTATCAATCATGCCACGGATCTCTTCGGTGGAGTCATGGGTACGCTGGCTCAGTACGCGTACTTCATCGGCGACCACGGCAAAGCCGCGGCCTTGCTCGCCCGCACGGGCCGCTTCAATCGCCGCATTCAGTGCCAGAAGATTCGTCTGCTCGGCAATGCCCTGAATGGTCGAGAGAATGTGGTTGATGTTCTGGGCGTTGCTTTCCAACTCGTGGATCACGGAGGCGGCATCTTGCACTTGGTGCGCCAGCTGGGTGATGGCTTCACGGTTTTGACCAATCACTTCCTGCCCTTCGGCGCATGCCGTGGTGGAGGCATAGGCCGCAGACGCGGTCATTTCAGCGTGGCTGGCCACTTCGGCAGAGGTCGCTGACATTTCATGGATCGCGGCAGCGATTTGATTGATGTCGTTTTGTTGCTCACTCACCTTTTGTGTCGACAGTTCGGTCTGCTGGGCTGACATCTCGGCTTGCTCACCCAAGGTATGGGATTGCGCCACAATGCCTTTGATCATGCTTTGTAGCTGGGCCAAGAAGCGGTTCATGTGATCCGCTAATTCACCGATCTCATCCATGCGCTCCACGTCGATACGCTGGGTCAAATCGCCACTGCCTTGCGCCAGTTGGGCTACCGATTCGCTCAAACGGGTCAGAGGGCGCAGTAAGCTGTTGATGATGAGGCTCGCCATCACAGAGATCACAAGATATAGCGCGATCGAGGCCAACAGTACAAAACGGATTTGTTCGCCAATGGAGGCATAGGCCAAAGCCTTATCTTCCACCAAACCCAGCGTCCAATCGGTACCGGCGATCGGGGTCGCGTAGATCAGTTTTTCCTGTCCGTCGCTGTCGAGGACAAAGGTGTTGATGGCTTGATTGTTTTCCATCTGCTTTAGCAGGCTGGCCGTCAACTCACGGTCGAGCGCGGTCAGTGGTTTCTGGGTCAGTGATTCATCGCGATAAGCCACGATTTTATTATTCCCGTCCACCAAAAAGGCAAAACCGGCATTGTCTAATTTCAGGTTCAATACCTGCTCAATGATGTCAGTGATGGTTAAATCCGCCGCCAGCACCCCTTGATACTGCCCTTGGAATGCTTTCGCTACACTCACCACCATGCTGCCATCAAAATCTTGATACGGTTCGGTCAAGATCAGTGAGCCCTGACGCATCGCATCTTGATACCACGGGCGGGTACGAGGGTCGTAATCGGCAGGCCAATCTTCATTTTTATCACCGAAGGCAATCGTACCGTTGTTGTAGCCCGCGTACACCGACAGGAACTGACCGGCGTTTTTGGTCAGCAACAGTTCGCGATCCACATTGTCTTGTTGGGCGATCACATTTTGGTTTGCCAGCAACATATCACTGCGAATGCTGAGCCAATCACTGATATTACGGCTGGTGGCTTGGCCCATGTTGTGCATTTGGCTGCTGACTTCATGGGTGGTTTCCTCCGTCAAGCGAGTGATGGACACCCAGGCTTGCACGGCACTGACGGTCGCAATGATCACGCCAATGGCGATCTGAATTTTAAGTTTTATGGTTAACGTCATGTTGTCTCTCTTGGATCACGGCACTTTAGGGGAAGGCGTCATCCGGCAGGATGGAATGGCTGGTGCGATAAATATGCTGAACCAGTATATTTTTCTATCGGCCGTTGCAAAAAATTCCTTAGCAATAGTTAATTCGATGCAGGGCATTTTTCTCTGATGAGACAAAGAGGCGTTCAGCGATGGCCTTGAAAAGGCGTAATGGAAAGGTGTGATGAAAAAGGGGGAAAAGCCAAGCGGAGAACCCGCGGAGAAAAAGACAGGTTGTGAGCGAAAAAAACGGGCTGCGCACTGTCAGCCCGTTACCTGCTCGTTACGTTATTTGCCCGTAGATGGGAAAACGGGGTGGTTGGGTGTTCGTTAGGCTTATGTCAGTAACATGGCAGCCAGATAAACTACGCTGAGGCCGACTACCCCAATGATCACCCCGGTTTTGGCCATGTCTTTACTTTCAATCAAGCCGGTGGAGTAGGCCAGCGAGTTGGGTGGTGTGGATACTGGCAAAATCATACCCAGTGACGCCGAGAAGGCGACCACCACCAATACCCCTTGTAACCCTCCGATGGAGGCCAAGCTCTCCATAGAGGCAGCCACCGCAGCGGCAATCGGCATTAACAAGTTCGCAGTGGCGGTATTGGACATGAAGTTCGCCATGACCCAACAAATCATCGACAGGGTGAGCACCACGGCGACCGGTGACAGGCTGTCGTAGTCGACGGAGTGTGCCAAGGCTGCCGCTAACCCCGTTTTATCGAGGGCCAACCCGATGGCGATCCCCCCGGCAACCAGCCAAAGCACATCCCAGTTGATTAACTTGAGTTCTTCTTTGCCCATGATCCCCGTTAAGGTAAACACCGCCAACGGAATAATAGACACCACATAGGTGTTCATCCCGTGCAGTGAGGTGGTCATCCACATCAAAATGGTGGTGGCAAAGGTGACGTAAACCACAATGGCCTGCCAGCTTTTTTGGAATTTCCCTTCCAGTTTTAATGTCATGTGGCTTTGGCTGGAGGGAAACAGTTTTTGCAGCAACCACCACGCGAACGCGAGTTGGAATATAACGAAGGGAAGCCCCATCATCATCCAGCCGAGGAAGCTAATGGTGTTGTCGCCGGTTAAATATTGCAGTGCAATGGCGTTCGGTGGTGTCCCGATGGGCGTCGCGATGCCCCCGGTGTTGGCCGCGATAGGTACACACAGCACCAAAGCTTTGATCCCGATATCGCCTTTAGGGACCGAGGCCACAATCGGGGCTAACAGGGCCAGCATCATCACGGTGGTGGCGGTATTGGACATAAACATTGAGAACACGGCGGTGATCAGCATCAGGCCGAGCATGATGAATTTAGGTTGGCTACCGAAGGGTTTGAGCAAGACGCGGGCGAGGTTGTTATCCAGTTCGTATTTTGAGGCCGCGATGGCGAGGGCAAAGCCCCCCATGAACAGGATAATAATGGGCGAGGAGAAGGCGCCAAAGATATCCGTGTACTTGAGCACTTCGCCCATATCGTGGCCCGGCGGCGGGGTCCGAAACAGGTGGAGCCCTTTGTCGGAGATCATGATCAACTCTAGGGCAATGATCAAGATCGAGGTGGCAAAGACGGGGACCGGTTCGAGGACCCAGAGCAGGGCGGCAAGGGCAAAGATAGCCAGCAGTCGGTGTTGAGTTAAGGTTAAATCGTCAATGGGAATCGCATCAATCGGCAGGGCTAAGATGCCGAGCGGGATCCCAAACGCGATCAGCAGTTTGAGTAGCTGAGAGAGTGATATTTTTTTCATAGTATGTAGGGTTACTTCAATGATTGGACTGAAGCCAGCATACTCTGAGGGTGGTTAATATTTCTTCGATGTGGTCAATATTTCCAATGAAAAAAGGGCGCCGAAGCGCCCTTTTTGTTTAAAAGTGTTAACTACTTACGCTTCTGATGGCGCTGAGGTTGACGGGGTGCTGCCAGCCTTTTGTGCGTAGGCGGAACCCATTAACGTTGGTTGACCCGGTACCAAGCCATCGACAAAGTGAATCGCGTCTTTGGCAAACAGGTTGATCACGGTTGAACCCAGTTTAAAGCGACCCATTTCTTCCCCTTTTTTCAGCACAATGGCTTGTTCGCCGTCGGCAGGGTAGTCCCAGTTGTGTACACGAGGACTGCGCGGTGGAGTAATGGTGCCTGCCCATACCGTTTCAATGCTGCCGACAATGGTCGCGCCAACCAGCACTTGTGCCATTGGGCCGTAAGCGGTGTCAAAAATACACACCACACGCTCGTTACGGGCAAACAGGTTAGGGACATTTTGCGCGGTCAGTGGATTCACGGAGAATAACTCGCCCGGTACGTAAATCATCTGACGCAGGGTACCGTCACATGGCATGTGTACGCGGTGGTAGTCTTTCGGCGACAAGTACAGCGTCGCGAAATGCCCTTCGTTAAATTCAGCGGCCAGATCGGCATCGCCACCCAGTAGTTCAACCGCTTCATAGGTGTGGCCTTTGGCTTGGATCAATTCACCGTGGGTGATTGGCCCCAGTTGGCTCACACAGGCATCAGCGGGATGACACAGCGTGTCAGCGTCTTCGTTGATCGGACGTGCGCCATCTTTGAGTTCACGGACAAAAAAGTCGTTGAAGGTGGCGTACGCCGCTGGATCCGGGTTACGTGCTTCATTCATATCGATGCCGTACTGGCGGATGAACCAACGGATCACTGCTGTCGTTAGTTTACCGGCTTTCCAAGAAGCCAATTTACCGGCCACTTGGGTCAGTGTTTGTTTTGGCGCGCAGTATTGCATGCCGATTTTGAAATTATTGTGCACAGTATCGTTTCCAGAAACTATCAGTCTATCAACAAGATTCATTCATTGCGTTAACGCTTCATCATACCGAAGTTGATGGGGAAAGTCAGCGTATCATCACACGCTTGCGCTTGCCGCCATCAAGGCGGCAGGACGCCAGTGATTAATCCGGTTTATTGCGTGAAAACTGGCGGTTAGCAATATTTTCCGACATGCTTTCAATGATGCGATGGTAACTATCGTAGCGCTCTTTGCTGATTTTCCCTTCTTCCATGGCTTCACGGATAATACAACCAGGATCATTCCCGTGCTTACAATCGCGGAATTTACATCCACCTAAGTAATCACGAAATTCAACAAATGCGTTAGTCACTTGCTCTGCTTCAAGGTGCCACAAACCAAATTCACGCACCCCTGGTGAGTCAATCAGATCGCCGCCACCTGGGAAGTGGTACAAACGTGCTGCCGTGGTCGTATGTTGACCCAGTCCCGAGTTTTCAGAGACGTCGCCAATTTCAGCGTCCACTTCTGGCATCAAGGTGTTTACCATACTGGATTTACCCACACCTGATTGGCCGGCAAAAATGCTGATGTGATCTTTTAAATCATCTTTCAGCACATCCATGCCTTCACCCGTATCCGAGCTGACGTAGCGAACCTGATAACCGATGTCGTTATACAAGGTTAAGGTTTTTTCTACGTGGACACGGGTTTCGGCATCAAGCAGGTCGATCTTGTTAAGTACGATCAACGGTTGAATACCGACGGTTTCAGCGGCAATCAAGTAGCGGTCAATGATGTTCAGGGAGAGCTCAGGCAATACCGCAGATACAATGATGATCTGGTTAACGTTGGCTGCCACGGCTTTCACGCCATCATAATAGTCTGGGCGTGTCAGCATGGACTCTCGTTCATGGACTGCCTCGACAACCCCTGAGATGCCATGCAAGGACTCAACACCTGGTCGCCACACGACGCGGTCACCAGAGACGAGGCTCTGGATGCTTCGGCGAAGGTTACAGCGATGAATAACCCCAGTGTCTGGGTCTTCAACATCGGCATGCTGGCCGAAGCGGGTGATCACGAGGCCTTCACGGGCAGATTCTAGTGAGGATTCATCCCACTGGACGTCTTTTTTCTCACGCTGAAGACGTTTATCTTGGTTAGAGCGTACGCGACGGCTCTGACCTTGGGTAAGCTTTTTCTTTTTGGCCACAAGGATATCGTTTAGTTAAGTTGGCTTACGGTAAAATACCTGCGCTAACCGGTCGGTGATATGACAGGTGATCAGCATCAGACATTAGCGGCGTTTGGTATTATCATACATGGTTTACTCATAGAATAGGCAATATCCGATGACGATCAGCGATAAGAACCTTATCTGGATTGATTTAGAAATGACCGGGTTGGATCCAGAAACCCACCAAATTATTGAAATAGCCACGATCGTAACGGATCCTGAGCTGAACATTTTAGCGGAAGGGCCGGTATTGGCCATTCATCAGCCTGAAGCCGAATTGGCAAAAATGGATGATTGGTGCACCAATACCCATACCAATAGTGGCTTGGTGGAGCGTGTTCGCCAAAGTCAGGTCGATGAAGCCGAGGCGGTCCGTCAGACCATTGCCTTCTTGGCGCAATGGGTACCGAAAGGGGCATCGCCAATTTGTGGTAACAGTATTGGTCAGGATCGCCGCTTCTTGTATAAGCATATGCCAGAGCTGGAACAATATTTCCATTACCGTTATTTAGATGTCAGTACGTTAAAAGAACTGACTCGCCGTTGGAAACCAGAGGTCCTTGAGGGGCTACATAAGAAAGGCAGTCATTTGGCGCTTGATGATATTCGTGATTCAATCAGTGAATTACGCTACTATCGTGAACAAATCTTCAAGATTTGACGATTAAATAGACGGTTGCGATGCGCTGTGCAGATTTTTCTTTAGAGAGTGTTGCATCCGTCGATTTTCCTCGTATAATGCGCAGCCTCGAAAGGCAATTATTACATTGTTTTGCTTTTCGAAAATCGGACGCGGGGTGGAGCAGTATGGTAGCTCGTCGGGCTCATAACCCGAAGGTCGTTGGTTCAAATCCGGCCCCCGCAACCACGCGACACTAGCTCAGTTGGTAGAGCGCAACCTTGCCAAGGTTGAGGTCACGAGTTCGAACCTCGTGTGTCGCTCCAATTTCRTTTATTGCTTAGGCGATAGATGAGATAGTTCTCACGGTACTTTAACGGTGACACAATAT